>CAYNUX010000031.1:11241-18277 GCA_964400115.1 uncultured Cytophagia bacterium | reverse complement strand
CGTGTGAATTTTTCTTTAAAAACTTCTATAATCGAAGGTGAGGAAGTGACGGTCACAGCCGAGCGTGAAGTGATCAAGCAGGACGTGGCCCACAGCGAATTTAGTATCAGCGAAGATGTTGTTGTCAATACTCCTGCTGTCAGAGATCTGCAGGATGCCGTTCTGCTTCAGGCGGGTATGGACTGGGCTGGAACTTTTGTACCCTCTGAAAAAGGCGATGGAATGGGATTTGAAGGCATCAGCATCCGCGGGGGAATGGTGAGTGAGACTGAATGGCGAGTCGATGGCATGTCGACTTCAGACCGTCGTCGCGATGGCGTGCAGGGTAACAAGGTTAGTCTGACCTCTGTTCAGGAAATTCAGGTCATGGCCGGTGGATTCAACGCGGAATATGGCGATATTCGTTCCGGTGTCATTAATGTGGTTACAAAAACTCCCACCGGTGGATCTTCTGCCCCTAGCATTAATGGCAGTGCATTTATTAAATACTCGCCTGCTCATCGTAAACACTGGGGTGAAGACTTGTATGGTTATACCAATCCCCGATCCATACTCTATCCTTATCTCGGACCCCATGCCATGGAAGGCTTTTCCTGGGAGGGTGAAGAAATCTGGGGGGGATGGAATCAATATGCTGCGAACCTTGATCCTGAACATCCTTACCATAATCGTCCTGATCTGGCTATGCAACAATTTGCCTATGAGCATCGAGCCCAGGATTATGCCAATGATCCTGATATAAATGTCGATGCCACACTGACAGGACCTCTTCCATTTTTAAGGAATGCCGGGTTCATGCTTTCCCACGTCAATGATCGCATCGATTATCCCTATCCAGCACCGCGTGAAATACATAGTGATCATAGTACCAACTTGAAACTGATGTACAACCCTACTTCTGATCTGAAAATTATGATCAATGGTCAATATGGAGAATTGACATCCATTTCGAGCTCGATCAATGATCTCAAACCGGGTGCGTATTGGCTGATCGAGAATCCAGCCAAGCTGTATACTTTGAATAATAACGCCTTTAATGTTGCCGGTCATACACTGGTTGATCATGTACGTCGTCGTTTTGCAGCCAAGGTGACCAAAGTCTTTAATCCGGCTACGTATATGGAAGTCAATATACAGCGGGTCGTGAATAGCTATTATGCCTATCATGATCGGCTTCGTGATACCACAGCTGTCGTTAACATTGGTGGCGTTGGTTTTGATGAACGCCCCTATGGCTGGTTTGGTGGATTCAAGGTCAAAGATCAACTCGGTTATTATGTTGCCGGGCATGGAACAAGACGTGATCGTTCCTGGATGAAAAGCTGGAATGTGCGGGCTACATTGGTCAGTCAGATCAATAAATATAATCAGATCAAAACTGGATTCGAATTCAACCGTGATAATATTCATCAGCGTTTCGGACAGAATCGTGCAGAAAAAGGTCAGCTTAAAAGCTGGTGGTATGATGAACAGCCTGTTCTTGCAAGCGCTTATTTGCAGGACAAGCTAGAGTTTCAGGGCATGATTGCCAATATCGGTGTTCGCCTCGATTACTCTAAAGCCAGTGACGAATGGTTTAATCCGGAAGATCCGTTCTCTCCGTGGTTTAATCGAGGAATGGTTTCTTATACCGAAATCAATAATTATGCATCCCAGGTGGACAGTTTTCAATTTGCTCCCAAATCACCTGTTGATGGCAAGATCGCGATTAGTCCGCGTGTAGGTGTATCTCATCCCATTAGTCGAAATTCCAAGTTATTCTTTAATTATGGTCACTTTTATCAACGTGCTTCTTATGATATATTGTTCCGCCAATATTGGTATGCCAGGCCATTCTATGCAGATCTTAGAGACTATGGGAATCCCAATCTCGATCTGGAGAAAACAGTTGCTTACGAATTGGGCTTTGAACAGAACATCCTGGATCAATTCAGTCTGCGCGTTGCAGGGTATTATAAAGATATTACCAATGAATTGATCTGGATCAATTATCGGAACAGCAATAGCTCGATTAGATATAGCCAGCCTGACAACAATGGATATCGTGATATCCGCGGATTTGAGGTCAGTGTGGAAAAACGAGCGGGCCGGTATCTGACAGGTTTTCTGAACTATGATTACATGATACTCTCTTCGGGACGTGTTGGACCAAACCGCATTTATGAAGATCCCACTGTTGCGCCCCGAATCTATGACCCGGAACAGTCCCAACCTGTTGCCCGGCCAAAATTCCGTGCCAGCTTGAATTTTACGACTCCCGATCGTGAGTTCGGGCCTCAAATAGCCGGTTTTCATCCTTTGGCCTTTTTTAATGCCAATGTCCTATTCCGCTGGGAAGCCGGACACCATTTTACCTACAATCCCGAACAACGGGAAGGTGTGGAAAACAATATGCAGTGGGTCGATTTTCACAATACTGATCTGCAAATCGGTAAAGGATTTTACATTGGCAAAACGACCTGGTTAAGAGCGTTTGTCGAGGTTCGTAACTTGCTCAACAACAAGTTTATCCTTTATGCACCCAACAATGAAAATATCCCCAATTCCCGTTGGGATGCTTATCTTGGATCTTTGAAAGAGGGTGACCGTGTGGGTGAATATGATACTGAAGAAAAACCCTACCTCGATCTTCCGAGAATGGAACAGTTGCTCTTTACCAATGAGCCCAGAACGATCACATTTGGGTTACGCTTTGGTTTCTGATACCAGACAAGCGTTTGTGAAAACTGTTTAGACTGGAATGCACCGGTCGTTTAACCTAGGAGATTTAACATGGCTCAACGAATAAAGACTGCGATACTTTTGATATTGCTTTGTATACCCTTATTAACTATTGCCAGAGACAACAAATACCACCGCATCGGCCGTTTCTGGGAACGCATGGAAGACTCTGGAATCGGAAGCGATGCTATCTGGCCAGCTGGTTGGGGGTATCAGGAAAATGCCGTGGATATCGGTCACTGGGTGGCTGTGAAAAATTTCACGGACAAGGAAGGCAACACTCTTTCGCATTATGTTGCAGAAGGTGGAACCTATATCAACGATGAAAACGAATACAATATGCCCGTGCATATCAAACGCTATCGACGGTATCCTGCTCCCCAAGTCGTGGTCGATGGCGAAGAGGTCGGTGAAAAATGGGAAGAATCTGCTTACGACTTTGTGGATCCTGATCTCCCTTGTGAAGAGATGATTGAAAGCAAATGGAACACAGGCACAGGGGTCACCATTACCCGTCGTAGTTATGCTGCATCACAAAAAAATCATTATGATTATATCATCCTGGATTATACTCTTGTCAACACCGGTCAAATGGATCTTGTGGACGGCGTCGATCGGGAACAAACCCTGGAAGGTGTATATTTTGTCATTCAGGGTGAATTCAGGCCCGGCCGTGCAGGTGAAGATTATTACCCGGTGCACTCGATTACCCGTGATGACTGGGCCGAGTATTACGGATCTGAACCCGGTGATTCGGCCAAGTGCCTCTATATGTTCGATGGTAAATCTTTGCAGCAGGGTGGCGAACAATATGATCCGAGACAATCGGATGGTTATTTAATGGCTCCTCAATATATTGGATTTGGCGTCTTGCATGTAGACAAGTCTGCGGAAGACCATTCACACTGGACAGAGATGCCTGCCTCTGTACGTTGGGAAAGCTATGTGGGTTCTCCCAGTCATTCCGGTGGTTCGACCGATCAGGACATGTATAGATATATCAGTGAAGGCAAAATTCAACGCAAGTCCATGGATTATGATCCTACGACGCTGGCTTCCAAACATGTGGCCATGTCTTTTGGTCCCTATACCCTCGATTATGGCGATTCAATTCATATCGTGCTGGTTGAAGCGGTGGGGGGTATCTCTCAGGCTCTGTGCCAATCCGTAGGTGCTCAGTGGAAAAGCGGTGCGATCAGCGAAGAGGAAAAAAATCAAATTGCGGGTACCGGTGCCGACTCTCTTTTCTGGGAAGTTAATTTAGCCAAATGGGCCATGGAAAATGATTATCGGATTCCCGAAGCACCTCCTTCACCGGACCTCACCGTTGAATCAGGTCCTGGTCAGGTTGCCTTGACATGGAGCGATGTTTCCAATACTGTTGATCCTCATACCAAGGTCAATGATTTCTCCGGCTATCGGATCTATCGTTCGGAAGGTCAGGATGACTCGCTCTTTACCATGATTTGTGAATGTGGTGGGTCTTCAGGCAACCCGGTCGTGCATGAATATGTGGATACCAATGTTCGTCGAGGATTTGCTTACTATTACTATGTGACTGCATTTGATGATGGCACTCAGAATACCTGGGGCTTGAATCCCGGTGAATCCCTGGAAAGCAGCATGTTTACCAACCGGACCTCAGAACCTGCACACCCGGTGCGCAAAGCTGAAACCGTCGTCGACAATGTGACAGTGGTTCCCAATCCCTACAATATCAATTCGATCAATCTCTTTCCGGGTGAGCGCGACAAAATTCTGTTTGTCAATTTGCCTCCAAAAGGGACGATCAGAATCTTTACCCTGTCGGGTGATTTGATCAAAACGATTGAACATACTTCCGGAACCGGTGACCAGTCCTGGAATCTGGTAACCGATAGCAACCAGATAATCCGTAGCGGTTTGTATATCTTTCATGTCGAAGGCCAGGACGATAATGGCAACGACATTGGAACCGTGACCGGTAAATTTTCCGTGGTGAGATAATCATGTCTCTGAAATCGACTATCGGAACAATCAATCATTCTTGTTTGGAGGACAAATAAAATGAGACATAAATTCATTCATATTTTCATCATCTGTTTACTCATCATCGGGCTCGTCTCGATGACTTCAGCCGCGGAAATGAAAAAACTTGCCCAGACCGGATTTCAGTTCCTCAAGGTCGATGTCGGAGCCCGAGCAGCCGGTATGGGGGGGGCCTTTGTTGCCGTGACCAATGATGCCAACTCTTTGTTCTGGAATCCGGCCGGTATTACCCAGGCGAAAAAGGGATCGTTTTCTATCAGTCAAACCAGCTGGATCGCTGATATCAATCAGATCGGGCTTGCCGCGGTATTGCCGGTTTCCGGAATCGGCCATTTTGGTGTGAGCGTGGTCACTGTAAATTATGGAGATATTCCCCGTACGATTATCTCTGATAGTGAAGCAGGCTATATTCAGGATGGTACCTATACACCCGGGGGTGTGGCCCTGGGACTCGGTTATGCCAAACAATTCACCGACAAGCTTTCTATTGGTGGCCAGATCAAATACGCCAGTGAAAGCCTGGGCTCCAGCACCATTCGTAAACCCAATACCACAGAGACTCAGACGGTCGATAATGAGCTCTCTGCCCTGGCGTTCGATATCGGAACTCTTTATTATACCGGTTATAAAGACCTGCGCTTGTCGATGAGTATCCGAAATTTTTCCCAGGATATCGAATACGAAACCGAGAGTTTTCAGATGCCCTTGACGTTTTCGATCGGCTTGGCTATGGATGTGCTCTCTGTTCTTGATGTCAGTGAAATGCACAAATTGACTCTGGCTGTAGATGCCATTCATCCACGTGATTACAGTGAACGGTTGCATTTTGGTGCCGAATACATGTTTCGCGGCATGCTGGCCCTGCGGGCCGGTTACAAGGTCAATTATGACGAAGAAGGCCTTGCTGCGGGATTTGGGTTGCGGCATGACTTTGGTGGCGTGAATTTTAATCTCGATTACTCGTATACGGATATGGGCACCTATCTGGGTAATGTCAATCGCTTCTCTCTCTCCGGTTCTTTCTGATTGACTTGTGCCGTCGCGTCCGCCAGAATCATGTGCAGGCGCGGCGGCGCCCAATTATTATAAAGTGTGAGGTATTCAAAGATGACTATAGACACTTCAAGACGTGATTTTATCAAAAAGACCGCTGCAGTGGCCACCGGCGCTTCTATTGGCTGGCATGCATCGGGTGCGCCGACTGTTAAACCTGTTTTGGGTGCAAATGAAAAAATTCGTATGGGGTTCATTGGCATTGGCAATCGGGGTTCACAGCTTTTGGATCGTTTTATTGCCAACGACGACGTCGAGGTCGTGGCTCTGTGCGATGTATATGATCCCTTTCTCAATCGCGATTTTTCTAAAGTGAGTCCGCGTATACTGGAGCAGATTGGCAGTCGCCGTGTTCCCAAGATGCAGGAACAGCTCGGACAGGTGGGCCGGTATAAAGATTTTCGCAAATTGCTGGAGCGAAAGGATATCGATGCCGTCTGCATTTCCGCCCCCGACCACTGGCCCGCCATTCAGACCATTCAGGCATTGGACGCTGGCAAGGATATCTATGTGGAAAAACCTCTGACCATCGCCCTGCGCGAAGGCCGGAAAATGGTCGAGGCCGCCGCAAAAACCGATCGAATCGTCCAGGTCGGCCTCAACCGCCGTGGGTCGCAAATCTATCAACAACTGGCCAAAGAAGTGCAAAACGGCAGGATCGGCAAAGTGAGCCTGGCACATGCCTACCGTATCAGCAACATGTTTCCGGATGGTATTGGCCGCTGTCAAAGCGAAGAACCGCCTCCCGGGTTTGATTGGGATATGTGGCTGGGTCCACGAGCCTACCGGCCGTTTCAGATCAATATCGCTCCCTATTCTTTTCGCTGGTGGAAAGATTATTCCACGCAAATGGGGAATTGGGGTGTGCACTATATGGATGCCATCCGATGGATGCTGGGCGAAACCGCTCCCGTCGCGATCAATGCTCAGGGAGGCCAATATGTGCTCAATGATGATCGCACCATCCCCGACACCATGCAAGTGACCTTTGAATTTGCCTCCGGTGTGATCGTCAATTTTGGTGTGTATGAAGCGAATGGCGGTGCCATAATTGCGAATGGTGAGATTGAACTGCGGGGTTCCAAAGGAAACCTGATCGCCAAACAGGACGAATACCGATTTTTCCCCACAAGCGGGGGCCAATTTCAGGAACGAGGTGATCTTGTCGAGGCAAACGAATTTTCGTTAGAGAGAGAAGATTCCTCAGCCAATCTGATTCGCAATTTCCTGGATT
>CAYNUX010000031.1:5494-11141 GCA_964400115.1 uncultured Cytophagia bacterium | reverse complement strand
GCAATTTCCTGGATTGTGTCAAATCCAGAGGTCAGGTCTGGTGCAGTCTGGAAGAAGGACACCGCTCGACCAGCTTTGCCCACTTGGCCAACATTGCACTGGAGGTTGGACAACGCATCCAGTGGGATCCTGTCAATGAGAAAATTACCAACATCGCCTCTGCGAATGACTTGTTGGAATATGAATACCGCAAACCCTGGTCTCTCTAATCTCTGATATAGGGCAACTCGAAAGGGATAGGCTTGCGTTTAATTGCTGGTTTGTTATATTTTAAATGATCACCTTTTGATTTGCCCTGTTATTTTTATGGGAGTATCCTATGTACAAGCACACATCCGTCACCAGACGTCGATTTATACAAATGTCGAGCGGTACTGTGGCCGCTCTGGCTGCCAGGCCCTCATTGTCAGCCCTGCAAACGACACAGCAGCGTCCCAATATTGTATTTATCATCTGCGATCAAATGCGCGGTGATGCCATGGGATGTGCAGGTAATTCGAGGATACGTACACCGAATCTCGATCGCATGGCAAAGCAGGGGATTAGATTCCATAATTTTTTCAGCAACAGCCCTGTTTGTGCCCCTTCACGAGTCAGTTTTTTTACCGGTTTATATCCTCATCAGCATGGGAAATTGACCAATAGATCCGGTGAATTTATCTCTGATCTAAAGGATTCCATGCTCGGGTATTTCAGGGAAAAAGGATATCGCCTGGGTTGGGTTGGGAAAAATCATACGTTTGTCAAAGATTGTCTCAATAAATTGGATACCTGGAAAGACCGGGGCCGCGAGCCATTTCGTGCTTATAGCAAATTTGTTCCGCCTCACTGGCATAGCGATACGCTGTTGCCGGAAGAGTCTTGTTATCCCGGAATCAATACCGATGACAGCATCGAGTTTATTAATCAGGCAAAACAAGATGAGCCCTTTTTTCTTCATGTTTCATATTTTGATCCTCATCCGCCTTATATGGCTCCTTCCGAATACACCAGTCAGTATTGCAGCAGAGATATGGAAATCCCGGATTATATCGACCCTGCCCGGCTCAGTGACAGATTGTCCGAGCAGCAACGGGCCTTGCATTACGATCAGATCAAAGCGTCTGATCTGACTGAAACCATGCGTTATTATTATGCTGCTGTCGAGTACGGCGTGGACCAACAAGTGGGCCGGATTCTGGATGCTCTGGAAAAAAAGAATTTGATGGAAAATACCATTGTACTTTTTACCTCTGATCACGGGGATTTTATGGGCCATCATCATATGGTTCGCAAGGGAATGTTTCTTTACGATCATCTGTTGCATATTCCTTTTATCATGTATGCACCTGGAATATTGCCAGAGGGGCAAGTGATAAATACATGTTGTCAAAGTGTTGATCTCTATCCTACTTTGGTCGAGTTGACCGGTGGTAAGAGCGATGAAAACCTGCCCGGCAGTTCGATGGTACCGTTTATCAATTCAGAAGAATATCCTGAACGCTATGTCTTTGCCTCTGCTAAATATAGTGATTTGCCAGAAGGATATTGGGATTCCCCTGAACCCCGGCTGGATCCGGAAAGCGATACCCCTTTTCATACCCGGGTGGAACGAATAACATGGAAAGACGAACAGGGAACCGTAATGATTCGTAACAAAGAGTGGAAAATGATTTTGAGCGAATCCAGGAAACCTGAACTGTATCAAATGAATGATCAGCATATAGAAACCCGAAACGTCATCGATGATCCCGGGATGCAGAATATTCGAAAGAAATTACAAGCCGAACTCGTCAAGGTCTGGAACAAACCTGACTGGAAGACGAGTTGATGAGCAGGAAAGCAAATCGAGGAGAAATTTTATGAACAAGACCTTTTCAAGGCGTTCATTTTTAAAAACTTCTGGTGCTGTGGCCGGTGCAGGCTTGGCTGGCCTCTCGCAGGTCATGTGTCAGTCCCAGCCCCAACCAAAACCAAAGGAGAGTGCAGCAATGGCGATAAAAATCAAAAAGGTCAATTCCAATTTTGAAAGAGAACCTTTGATTCGTCCTTTCGGCTTTAAGGGGGGGTATATGACTGAAATATGGCAGACTGTATCCCTTATGGAGAGTGAAGGTGGAGCTCGTGAAATCGGACTTTGCACCCAAAATGTGCTGTGGTCTGATGCCAGGGTATTCGCTGATCATTCAGAAGCCGGCGGTAATGCCCTCATGTATGCCATGACCGAGCATGCGATGCAGTTGGCTGAAGGCATGTCCTTTAATACTCCCCTCGATCTCCTGGATGCCGTATTGCCTCAGGTTTATGAATATGGTCAAAAAATCACGGCCAACCCGCATTTGCGTATGACATTTGCGCTCAATGCCCTGGTGGGACTTGATAATGCTGCATGGCTTCTCTATGCCAAAGAGAACGGGATCACTGATTTTGACGACATGATTCCGAAAGCGTATAAACCTGCATTATCTTATCAACATGACAAGGTTGCCAGCATTCCCCTGATGGCCTATGCCATTCCGATTTCCGAGATCAAAGAAGCAGCGGATCAGGGATATTTTTTCATGAAAATCAAGATTGGCCAGCCCGGCACCCAGGAAGAGATGCTGGAAAAAGACAAAGCCCGGCTCTCTGCGATCCATGATGCCATCGGACATATGGAAACACCGCATACCCAGGATGGTAAATTACCCTATTATTTCGATGCCAATGGTCGCTATGAAGAAAAAGAGACCCTGGAAAAACTCCTGGATCATGCCAGGAAGATCGGTGCTTTTGAACAAATACAAGTCATTGAAGAACCTTTTCCCGAAGAAAAAGAGATCATGGTGGGCGATTTGGGTGTGCGCATTGCCGCAGATGAGAGTGCCCATACGGACAAAGATGCTCTGGAACGTATCCAAATGGGCTATAGCGCCATCGCTCTCAAAGCCATTGCCAAAACGTTGAGCATGACCATGAGAATTGCACAGGTTGCACATGACAATAATGTGCCGTGCTTTTGCGCTGATCTGACTGTGAATCCGATTCTTGTGGAATGGAATAAGAATGTCGCTGCCAGGTTGGCTCCCTTTCCTGCACTGGGACTCGGACTGCTGGAAACCAATGGCCATCAGAACTATAAACATTGGGATGAGATGGTGAGTTACCACCCCTGTCCCGACGCTATCTGGCGCAAAACCCTTGACGGTGTCTTTGATCTGACACAAGATTTTTTCGATTCGAGTGCCTGTATTTTTAAACCTTCTCAACATTACGTGGATATGTTTCAGCATAGCTAGGTTTTTATCTGCACTCTGGTTCTTTGCCAGGATTAAAACCAGAGTTGATGGCCCCGGCTTGGTTTAAATCCTTATGTCATAGTAAAAATTTTATGAGAACTGTTCTCGTATTGGTGTAAGAAAGGAAGTTTATATTGGAAACCACACGCAGGAATTTTATAAAATCCGCAGCTGCCGCAGGGCTGGGATTGACGGTTGCCGGTCTGAGCAATACAGAGTCAGTACAGGCAGCTCCCGGTCATTCACCGATTTGTATTTTTTCCAAACATTTGCAATTTTTGGATTACAAACCCATGGCTGAAGCGGCTGCCGAGATCGGTTTTGATGGTATTGACCTTGCCGTTCGGCCGGGTGGCCACGTCCTGCCGGAAAATGTTGAAAGAGATTTACCCAAAGCAGTCAAAGCCGTTGAAAAGGCAGGATTGCAAGTCAGCATGATGACCACAAGAATTACGAATCCCAAAGATGAAACTGTGGAACCGATTTTACGCACTGCCAGTGATTTAGGCATAAAGTATTATCGCATGGGATACCTGAGATATGATCATGAAAAGGGCATTGCAGAAACCCTTTACGATTATCGACCCATGATAGAAGGACTTGCTGAATTAAATGAAAAATATGGTATGCACGGCGCTTATCAGAATCATTCCGGAACTCGTGTTGGCGGGCCGGTATGGGATATTTGGGTGTTGATCAAAGATATCGATCCCCGTTATATCGGATGTCAATATGATGTGAGGCACGCTACCCTGGAAGGCGGGTATTCCTGGCCTCTGGGTTTCGAGTTGTTAAAATCGTTTGTCAAAATCACGGCCATAAAAGATTTTGTCTGGAAACAACAGAATGGCGAGTGGAAGCATGCCAGCGTCCCCCTGGGTGAAGGAATGGTTGATTTTAAAACCTACTTTGAGATGGTTAAAAAATTCCATATCCAGGGACCTGTTTCGCTCCACTTTGAATATGATATGCCCAGCGAAGAATTGCCTTTGGCGATTCGTATCCAGCGAACCATCGAGGTCATGCAAAAGGATTTGCTAGCCCTGCGCCAAATGATGAACGATGCGGGAATTTAGAACTCGGTCAGGGCTCCACCTGCGTGCTTTCGCTATTTGAGGCAAGATTATTTCGGCATAAAGGTCTTGATTCAAAGGAATAATATCTTTACATTGGTTGACCAATGACTACAATATAGGGAACAGATTATGAGTCAACCCGAAAAAGTTTTGAATTATCTTGAACAGATTCCTTTTGAAAAGCCATCAGATATCATCATACGACAAATGCGTCAACTGATTCGTACCGGGGTTTTGAAACCCGGAGATCGTTTGCCGGCGGAACGGGATCTGGTTAACCGGTTTCGTGTCGGGAGAAGTCATATACGTGAAGCCCTGAAAAAGTTAGAGTTTTACGGCATTATCGAGACGCGTCCCCAAAATGGTTCCTTTGTGGCCGGTCTGGGTGTTCGGTCGCTGGAGGGATTGATTTCCAATGTATTGAATTTGGAAAGAAAGGATTTTCGCGCTTTGCTGGAAACCAGAATGATGCTGGAAACACATGGCGCCGAATTGGCTGCCAGCAGAGCGACCGATGAACAGATCAAAGAGATCGAGGCTTTGCAAAATTCTTTTCGTGAAAAGGTATCCAATAATGAAGATGGACTCGATGAAGATCTGGCCATCCATTTAAAGATCGCTGAATGCAGCAACAATTCCGTACTACAATCCTTAATCACCTTGATTACCCCGGATATTATCCGACAATCCCAAAAATGGAACACTTGCCGCGATGGACGGCAAAATGAAGCACTCGGAGAACATGTGGCCATTGTCGAGGCCATTCGAAGGCATGATGCAAAGGCGGCTGCCAAGGCCATGTCTGCTCATCTTGAACGAACAATCGAAATCAGTGATTTGGTTACCCAATCTTCATAATGACACAGAAAGAGGCGGTCTTGAATAAACTATGGGTGTCGTGCTCCCTTGCCTTTTTTTTAATTTCCTGTAATCGTGAAAAATTTTCTGACTTTATACAATGGCAAACACTGCAAAATCCGGTTTACAGCCATGCGGAATGGTCTACCAAAGATGCTTGTATGATTTATCATGAAAGCAAAAAAATATTCTATGTTTTTTTCTCGGCTTTTTACTACAGTGACGGGCAGGAAAGATCTCATGTGGTGGGGGTAAAAACCAAAGATTTTAGCACCTTTTCAGACCCACTTTTCATTTGGCGTGGCAGGGAGGGGGGATGGATTGGGATGTGCTCGCCGGACATACAAAAAATCGACGATACTTTTATACTCACCTATAACTCGTGGGGCGACAAAGAAGGACAACCCAATCAGCTTTTTTATGCCACATCAAAAGATTTGGAAACCTGGCAGCACG
>CAYNUX010000031.1:0-5484 GCA_964400115.1 uncultured Cytophagia bacterium | reverse complement strand
CGATCTTCCACTCGCAATCAACCTGACAAAAAATGTTCGTGCTATCGATGCTGCGATCGCTTTTGACGGACATAAATATATCCTTGTGTATAAAGAAAAACAAACTCCAGTTGTTGCTGTATCTCAAAAATTGAGACCGGATGGCTGGCAAAGGGTAGGGGTGCCAAATGGCGATTGGTTTGAAAACAGCGAGTTCCTGTATTTCGATGGCAAGTGGCACTTGTTTGCCACGGCACGGGGATATGAACATCATGTGCCGAGAATTTCCACTATGGTGGAGGATGGTGATGATCCCAACGATTGGTTGACCTGGACTGATTTTAAGGAATTCAGAATTCCTACCGAATCCTTTAATACCAATGAAACCGCAAATGCCGCTTTTCTTGCCGATTGGCGGGCAAGGGATGGATATTTTTATCTGATATATGCGGGGCGGACTGAAGACGAGTCCCATCTTGGCCGTGGGAACAACAAATTGGCGCTGGCCCGGTCCCCTGATTTGAGCAACTGGAGCGTTCCCCCGCAAGTCAATTAGGAGGTAATCATTGAATCGTCTATTCATATTTGCATTGATGCTTTTTACGCTTGGTTTTTGGGGATGCCAATCTTCTTCTGAAACTGCGGTAAAGAAAAGAGTTATAAAACTTTCCCATTCACACCAGGCTGATTTTGATTCCGAACTTCATATGACGGCCTGGATTTTCCAAAAATGGGTACAAGATCATTCAGAAAATCTCGAGGTTAAAATCTATGCCTCTAACGCACTCGGTCAGGAACGCGAAGTCTATGAGGCGATTCAGCTGGGGGCTGGAGCGGATTGCATTATCAGTGGTACAGCCATTCTCAACAATTTTTCAAAGAGAATTGGTATTCTGGATCTCTCTTTTCTTTGGAAAGATTTTGATCATGTGCATCGCGTACTCGATGGTGAGGTCGGCGATATTCTGGCAACAGAGCTGGAGGAACAGGGATTCAAGGTTCTTGCCTGGTGTGATAGCTGGGGCTATCGGAATGTCGTCACCGCAGATAAAGAGATATCTCAACCCTCCGATCTCGAGGGACTCAAAATTCGCACCATCCAAACTCCCTTTAATATTGCAGCCCTAAACGCCATGGGAGTGAATGCTACGCCTATGGCATTCGGTGAAGTCTATACAAGCATGCAAACCGGGGTGCTGGATGGGTTCGAACACAATGCCACAGTGATAAAGGCAAACAAATTTTATGAAGTCGGTAAATATATGGCCCTTACTCGTCATCTCTTTGGTCCGGTTGCTTTTGTGTTTTCTCTCAAGCAATGGGAGCAATTCTCCCCCCAGGAACAACAGGTCTTGCAGCAAGCAGCGACCATGGCCCGAGACGTCCAACGTTCGTTGGCCCCATTGCGGGAACGTCAAGCCATTGATTTTCTCAAAGAGCAGGGTATGATCGTCCACAATATCGATAGGACGGCTTTTATTCATAAAGCCGTCGAGGTTCAAACTAAACTCGCTACTGAACGCAATGCCAGGGATCTGCTTGAAAAAATCAGAGTTGCCTCAGCTTTTGATGAAAGTGAGGATTAATGAAAGTCTTGCGCCTTCTTGACCGGACGATAGAGTACTGGATTGCCATAATATTTATTTCCATGGTCATTATAGGGGGATTGCAGGTTTTTAACCGTTTTATTTTAAATCAGTCTTTGAGCTGGAGTGAAGAATTTCAAAAATATGCTCATATATGGTTGATCTTTTTCACTATTCCGGTTGCTTACCGAAGAGGTTCCCACATTGGAATGCGGGTACTGTTTGAACATTTTCCGGAAAAAATGAAATTTCATCTGGAATGGGTTTTCGATTTGCTATGGCTGTTTTTGGGATGTGCTGTGGTTTTCTATTCTCTGCGTATTATGCAGGTCGCAGCACAGCAGCAGAGCGCGGGCCTGGGAATTCCCATGAGCTATGTTTATATAGGGCTCGTGGGCGGAGGAATATACTGGATCATTGTTGCATTACGGCAATTTACAGGTCGCATCACTTCCACTGCTGGAGAATGACCATGTTGATCGGACTCTTTTTGGCCTTGCTTTTGCTAATCTTTGCCGGTGCTCCTGTTTTGCTCGCCATCGGTGTGGTTGCTTTGGTGGGTATTATACTGACCCCTGAGCTGGTGGCCGCTTTATTTCCGCAAAAAATGTTTGCCATGCTCGATTCGTTTAGTTTATTGGCTATGCCATATTTTATTCTGGCAGGCGAGTTGATGGCCAGAGGCGGAATAAGCAAGAAATTGGTACAATTTGCTGAATCCGTTGTCGGTCATATGAGGGGGGGATTGGGACAGGCTTCGGTAATCGCCAGTATGGTTTTTGCAAATGTCTCCGGTTCTGCCACGGCGTCGACTTCTGCTATCGGGTCGATCTTGTTGCCATCGATGGTTGAAAGAGGCTACAAAAAGGGGTTTTCTGCCTCTCTGTTGGCAACTGCCGGAATCATCGGTTCAATCATTCCACCCAGTATGGTCATGATTGTCTATGGGGCCATGGCCGGCGTTTCGATCGGCGGGCTCTTTTTGGCAGGCATCTTGCCCGGAATCGTTATTGTGGCAAGTCTCATGTTGACAATATATTTGCATTCTTTTCGGGCCGATTTCCCCGAGCTGCGCAATACTATTGGTAAATTTAGTTGTAAAAGAATTGTCAAGGCCTTACCCCAGGTTTGGGTTGCCATACTCGCTCCTGTTATCGTGCTGGGAGGTATCCTGGGTGGAATTTTCACTGCCACCGAAGCCGGAGTCATTGCCTGCATTTATTCTTTTATTGTCGCATTTTTTGTTTATCGTGCCTTGACATTTAAGGAATTACCCGCATTGTTACTCAAGGCTGCCATGACGACAACCATGGTCGTGGGCATCATTTCAGTTGCCGGTGCGTTTAGTTGGCTTTTGGCTTTTCTCGATTTTGATCAGACCGTCATGACAATGCTCATGTCTGTTTCCCAAACTCCGGTCATTGTTTTGCTTCTTTTGGTGATCATCATGATGATCCTTACCATGTTTGTTGAATCATTGGCGATTTTGGTCATTATGATTCCGGTCATTGTGCAAATCAGCAATCAATTTGGTTTTGACCCTTACTTTTTTGGAATGATCATGGTCATGGCGACTCAGATTGGAGCCACAACTCCGCCGGTTGCTGTCGGTTTGTTTGTGGCGACAAGCATTGCCGGGACGTCGTATGATCAGACCTTGAAATATTGCTGGCCGTTTGTGGGGGCTCTTGTTTTGAGTATGATCCTCGTACTTTTATTTCCATGGCTGGCAACCTGGATTCCGCAAACCTTTTTAAGTTCTCAATAGTTGATAACGCGATAGGAGTGAGGTAAATGAATGATTTAATCAGAGCTTTCAATAACAAGAACAAGTCCATCGTAACCGAAGAGAATGAACTGCTCGACCTGACCTATTTTAATATTCTCAAGCTCGACAAAGGCGAAACATTCGATACAGCGCTCGCCGGTTTCGAGTCTGTTTATGTTGTTCTACAGGGGAACTGTGATATATTGGTCGGTGATCAATCGTTTACCGATGTGGGACAAAGAAAAGACATCTGGTCAGGCAAAGCAGATTCAATCTATATCCCTGTCGGCAGCACGGTTAAAGTCATCTCAAATATGAACGATACTGAAATCGCTGTTGCCGGAGGCAAATGCGACCGTGAATATGAACCTTTTAGGATCACTCCTCAAGATGTCGAAATGGTAGATGTGGGATCGAGCGAAACCAAAACACATCGCCGAATTTTTCATATCCTGGGCAAAAACGCAGATGGACGAGCAGGGAATTTACTCGTGAGCGAATTATACGCTGAAGAGGGGTGTTGGTCCGGTTATCCTCCCCATAAGCACGATGAAGAAAAGGGGGAGAAAGAAACAGAGTTTGAAGAGTTGTATCATTTTCGTTTCAACCCAGCTAACGGGTTCGGTGCGCAATTTGCGTTTCAGGACGATGGGTCTTCAATTGTTTACATGACCCGATCAGGCGATACATTTTTATTGAAAAAGGGTTATCATCCAACCGTCACCTCTCCCGGTCACGAAGAGTATATTTTTACTATCATTGTGGGGAAATATCAGCGATCCCTGGTACAATATTTCAAGGACGAGTATCAGCACCTGATGACAAAGTTTCCGGGTGTAAAAGATATGATTGATAAATTCAAATGATTCGGTACCTGCACAGATAGCATGAGCTCGATTAAAGCTTGCATAAACCATTCAAAAAAGGGCCTGTTTTCCAAGCCTGGTTTTAAAATGTATAAAGCCAGGTTTTCCAAATAAAATTCTATTGCTGTTTTCTATTTTGGACAACAGTGTCTCTGATTGCAGAAAAAACAAATGGCTCATCGTGACTTGTCCTGATAATGGAGACAAGCCATTTTTGATGAGCCATTTGCCGCATTCTCCAATTCCCCTTTGAACCCGGACAAGGGAATAGGAGTCAAGATTCATGTATTTTCTATTGTGTTCTATACATGGGTCGAATGATCTTTTCCAACTCGTAGAACGGAATGACAAATTCTGTTTTACCCATGGCATAGGGTGCGACCTCATAGGTATTGTAATAAAACAACATGCCGTCATCTACAAAACCATAATTTTCTGGCAGCTTGAATCCTTCTTTGAACCAAAATCCAGCCTCGGTCAAAGAAGCCTCTGCGGACAAATTGTGTACATTGCGAAAAGCCGTTTCAACTTTTTGCATCAGTTCGTCCCGTGCATTATCCAAAAGAAAATCATCCAATTCCAAGAGTAACCCGGTTTCAGCATCCCTGTTGACGATGATCACGTTGGTATTGGGGTGTGCTCCTCCCAGCGCAGAGATTTCTGTGATACTGGTTGTGATCACACTGTTCATATGCAGCATAGACACAGAGCGGTTTAAGGTCCAGGCCATTGAATTGTTTGGAATTTGTTGATGAGCTTTATAAATAGAATCGGCCAACACCTCAATCGAGCTCAGCACATTATCGGTATAAAAGGATTGATAGAGACGCGCATTGAGATCTGTCATGATCATTTCGCTGACGATATTATCCGTTTCAAATTCGGGATAAACAATTTTAATTTGTACGCAAGGTTGCCCATTACAATCTCCTCGCACGGCCACAAAGTCTGCATAATCGTAGACCAGTGTGTCTGAATCTGCGGTACCTGCAGCAGTTTTGGTTTCCTCGTCTGTGCAGGTGGAGATAGAAATTCCAATCATAGCAACGAAAAAGATCATTAATGCTTTTTTCATAACGTTCAGGTCCTTGTAAAATTTTTTCTCCTTTTGTATATGATAACAAAAAGCGGCAAAAACAGATTCCGACCTTTTAATCTTTTAGCCACAAATCCTGGGCCCACATGACTTCACAGGCGCCAGGGCCCGCATCATCGCGTCGTAATGAACTCTATATTTTTGCCATCTTTGCGGGTGACAGAACGTTGCACCGGACTTTTGGGGGCC
>CAYNUX010000030.1:0-19132 GCA_964400115.1 uncultured Cytophagia bacterium | reverse complement strand
ACGAGTGTTAAAAATCGGTCTTCCCAAGGGTAGCCTGCAAGAGTCTACTCTTCGACTAATGGCTAAAGCCGGATACTATTTTTCTGTTCGTGAAAGATCCTACTTTCCCACTATCGATGATGAAGAAATACAAGCAATATTGATTCGCGCTCAGGAAATTGCCAAATATGTACAAGATGGTATTTTCGATGTGGGGCTGACCGGTAGAGACTGGATTATGGAAACCCGGTCAGATGTCATCGAGGTCAGTGAGTTGACTTATGCCAAATTAACAATGCGGCCGGTACGATGGGTACTGGCAGTGCCCAATGACTCTGATATCAACGGTGTCAAGGATTTGCAGGGCAAACGAATCGCCACAGAATTGGTCAATATGACCCGCGATTATCTGGAGAAAAATGGTGTCAGTGCTGATGTGGAATTTTCCTGGGGCGCTACTGAAGTCAAGACCCCGACTCTGGTCGATGCTATCGTCGAGGTTACAGAAACCGGTAGCTCTCTGAGAGCGAATAATTTGCGTATCGTTGAAACACTGCTCGAGTCCAGAACAATGCTGATTGCAAATAAGGAGAGCTGGGCGAACCCCGAAAAACGCGAAAAAATTGAAAATATGAATATGCTGCTTCAGGGGGCGATAAACTCTGAGGGTAAAGTCGGACTCAAAATGAATCTCCCCAGAGAAAATGTCAGCAAAGTGGTCGATACTCTGCCTTCTATGAAACGTCCTACTATTGCTCCGCTGTTTGGAGATGAGTGGGTCGCTATCGAAACCATCATTGATGAAAAGATGGTTCGCTCGATTATTCCATCGCTGAAAAGGTTGGGTGCCGAAGATATTATCGAATATCCCCTAAACAAGGTCATTCCTTAAATATTGGAAAGAAATATGATTACGATCTATAAAAACAATGAAATCGATGCCTTTTTGGAACGTTTTGAATCTCGGCGCACAGATGTATCTGAAAAAGTCGTGCAGTCGGTCAATGAAATCCTCTCAAATGTTCGCAAAAATGGAGATCAGGCAGTCGCCGAGTATGCAAAAAGGTTCGATCAAACCGATCTTTTCGAGATCGGATTTAAAGTCGACAAAAAAGAGTTGCAACATGCTCATCAGAATCTGGATAACAGTTTGATCGATGTTATTCGCCAGAGCAGGGATAACATCCGCTCCTTTCACGAAAAAGGATTACCGCAATCCTGGTTGAGTTGGGAGCAAGATAATGTCATCCTGGGACAACGGGTCATACCGCTGAATAGGGTGGGGGTCTATGTTCCGGGGGGAACCGCCGCGTATCCATCATCCCTGCTGATGGGAGCGGTTCCGGCTCAGGTTGCAGGTGTTAAAGAGATTATTATCGTTACCCCAAGCGATAAACAAGGAAAAGTCAACCCGGTGATTCTCGCGACTGCCTATGAGCTGGGAATCGACACCGTATTCCGGGTGGGGGGCGCCCATGCTGTCGCTGCTCTGGCATTCGGCACCAGGTATATACCGCGTGTCGACAAGATCGTAGGACCTGGAAATATCTATGTGGCTACAGCCAAAAAAATGTTATATGGAACGGTTGGCATCGATATGGTCGCCGGTCCGAGTGAGGTTGTGGTCATTGCGGATGATTCCGCTCATGCGGGATTTGTTGCTGCTGACTTGCTTGCGCAGGCCGAACACGATATCCTGGCCTCGTCCATTTTGGTTACCCCATCAGAATCTTTTGCCCTGGCTGTGGCCAGAGAAGTAAAAGAACAAACGTCTTCTCTGCCGAGAGCCTCGATCGTTTCCCAGTCCCTGGAAAACTATGGCGGAATCATTGTTCTCGATGATATTCCTGCATGTATTGACGTCTGCAACCGTCTTGCACCCGAACATTTGGGATTGCATGTCGATGATCCATGGAATTGGTTGGGACATCTCTCCACAAGCGGAGCGATCTTTTTGGGTTCATATTCTCCTGAAGCTGTGGGAGACTATTGGGCCGGACCAAATCATGTGCTGCCAACCAACGGATCCGGACGCTTTTTTTCTCCTTTACGCACTGAAGACTTTATAAAGACCAGCAGCATTATATCTTTTAGTCAACAGGCAATGCAAAAACATGGTGAAAAAATCATTCGTTTCGCCAATGCCGAAGGTCTGCAAGCCCATGCAAGCGCTATCCAACGGAGAATTGAAAACAATGCCTAATTATTTTAAATCCCAGGTTATGGATCTGCCAGGCTACCAGTCGCCGCCTCAATCGAAAGGTAAGGCCAAACTCAACCAGAACGAGAGCCCTTTCGATGTGCCTAAGGAGCTCAAAGAAAAGATCGTCGCTCTTGCCCGGCAGCTGGAATGGCACCGCTATCCTGAACATTCCTCCATGCGTTTGCGGAAAAAATTGAGCGAATGGCTCGGATTCGATGCTGACTCGTTCGTGCTTGGCAATGGCTCGAATCAGTTGCTGCAAACACTCCTTAATGCAACGGTTTCGGACGGGCAGAAAGTCTTGATTTGTCCTCCCACTTTTTCCCTGTTTGATCTCTTTCCTCCTCTTTACGGAGCCGAATTGATCAATGTCTATAATAAAAGCGATTTGCAGGTTGACCAGGAACAGGTTTTGGAAAAAATAAAAAGTGAAAAACCAAGGTTGATACTGCTCTGTTCACCCAACAATCCTACCGGCGCAGAGATCTCTCTTGGCTTTCTTGAAAAAGTGCTCGAGTTGTCACCGAACCTTGTTTTATGGGATGAAGCCTATGCTGAATTCACAGACCAAAGTGCTCTCGAACTCTTGCCAAAATACGAAAATCTCATTATTTCAAGAACATTTTCTAAAGCTTTTAGCATCGCCGGATTACGGTTCGGGTATTTTATTGCTCAACCCCATATCACCGCTCAACTCTTAAAAGTCAATTTACCCTATAATATTAACTTGTTTACTGAAAGTGTTGCTTTAACATTGTTGGAGAATAAATCACTATTATTCGAGCAGGTTCAATATATCCGAAAACAGCGGGATGGATTATATCGTGATCTGTGCAACATTGAAAGCATAGAGGTTTTTCCTACATCTGCCAATTTTATTCTTTTCAGGGTTCACAATGGCAAAAGGGTGTTTAATGCTCTCAAAGAGCGAGGCATTTTGGTAAGAGATGTCAGCGGGTATCCATTGCTGCAAAATTGTTTGCGCGTAAATGCCGGAACTGAATCGGAAAACAGTTTATTTATCGATGCTTTAAAAGAGGTCTCGAGATGACAGCACAAAAGAGAATAGCTGAAATTCATCGTAAAACCAAAGAGACTGATATCCAATTACACATTGAGCTTGACGGACAGGGGAAAGCCGAGGTGCAGACAGGTATCGGTTTTTTCGATCATTTATTGCAAGCGTTTGCCAAACACTCTGGAATGAACTTTACCATCAAAGCGACTGGTGATCTGCATATCGACGGACATCATACTATAGAGGATGTGGGAATCGTATTGGGCAAGGCGTTTCATCAGGCTTTAGGAAAAAAGCACGGTATTCATCGTTTCGGCTACGCCTATTGTCCGCTGGATGAAGCTCTGGCCAGAGCTGTTGTTGATTTGAGTGGCCGACCTTTTTTAGCGTTTCATTGGACTCTAGCCCCGCGTATGATTGGGGATTTTGATAGTGAATTATGGCCAGAATTTCTGCGCGCTTTTGCGACTCAGGCCCAGATTACATTGCATACAGAGCTCTTGTATGGAGAAAATAGTCATCATGCCTGTGAATCGATGGCCAAAGCACTTGCACGCGCAGTATCGATGGCCATAAAGATCGATGAGAATAATTCAGAGATTCCCTCAACGAAAGGCACTCTATCATGATCACCATAATCGACTACCATGCAGGAAATCTTTTCAGTGTACAAAAAGCGCTGGAATTTTTGGGCGCCGAGGCCCAAATTTCCATGGACCCGGACGATATTGACAAGGCAGACAAGATCATTTTCCCCGGTGTCGGTTCTTTTGGTAATGCCATGCATCATGTAAGAACACTTGGCCTGGAAGAGCCGATCAAACAAAATGTTGCTGCCGGAAAGCCCTTTCTCGGGATCTGTTTAGGATTACAATTGCTTTTTGAATCTAGTGAAGAAAGTCCCGGAATATCAGGCCTTGCTGTATTAAATGGCACCGTAAAACGTTTTAATCGCTCTTTCAAAGTACCCCATTTAGGATGGAATCAATTATACCCGATCAATGATAGTCCGTTATGGGAAGGCTTGCCAAAAGAGAGCTATTTTTATTTCGCTCATTCTTATTATATCGAGCCTGAAAACAGAGAAATGATTACCGGCGAAAGTGATTATCATCATCACTATACTGTGGCTATCCGGCGTAACCACCTCTTTGGTTTGCAGTTTCATCCGGAAAAATCACAAAAGTTGGGTTTGTTGGTTTTGAAGAATTTTTTAAACTATAAAGGATAAGATATGCTCATACTACCGGCCATAGATTTGCTCAATGGCGAGGCCGTGCGGCTGACCCAGGGAGCCAAAGAGACGGCCATTATCTATGACCCTAACCCTGTCAATGTTGCCCAAAAATGGCAACGCAAAGGGGCTAAATGGATCCATGTGGTCAATTTGAATGGCGCTTTTGGTGATAGTCTTGCCAATATACAGGCTATTCAACGCATTATCGATATCACCGATATCCCCCTCGAACTGGGGGGAGGAATCCGCTCGATGAAAGATATCGATCGTTGGCTCGAGAATGGAATAGCCCGTGTGATTTTGGGAACAGCCGCCGTACGCGATCCCCAACTGGTTCAGGATGCTGTTCAAAAGCATGGACCGGATAAAATTGTCGTTGGCATCGATGCCCGAGATGATCGTGTGGCCATATCCGGGTGGGCTGAACAAACCGGTGTTTCTGCTATCGAGCTTGCGCGCATCATGAAACAATATGGAGTCGAGCGTATTATTTATACCGATGTTTATAGAGATGGCGAATTGAGCGGGCCAAATGTTACGGCTACCCTGGAGGTTGCAGAAAATGCTAATATTTCGATAATTGTATCCGGCGGTATTTCCAATGAGGATCATATCCGGAATATCGTTGATTTAAAACATCCGCTCATCGAGGGATTGATCATTGGCAAAGCTCTATATGAAAATAGAATGGATTTGAACGATATCGTGAAAAAATATCAGAAAGGCGAATAGATGCTGGCAAAACGTATTATCCCTTGCCTGGATGTTAAAAACGGACGTGTGGTCAAGGGCATAAATTTTCTCAACCTTGTCGATGCCGGTGACCCGGTGCAGCAGGCACGTTATTATGATGAACAAGGAGCGGATGAGCTCGTTTTTCTCGACATTACTGCATCTGCTGAAAAACGAGATATACTTATCGATGTCGTTCGACGTACTGCTGAACAGGTTTTTATGCCGTTGACAGTGGGTGGGGGGGTCCGCACGGCACAGGATGCGCAGAATTTGTTGAAAAGCGGTGCAGACAAGGTCACCATGAACACCGCAGCTGTGCTGAATCCGGATCTGATTAAAGAATGTTCCGACCGATTCGGCAGTCAGGCTACCATCCTCGCTATCGATGCTAAACATAAAGATGACGGAGGATGGCAAGTTTATATCTATGGCGGTCGTGAAGCCACTTTATTGGATGCGCTTGAATGGGCACAACAAGCCGAAGAATATGGCGCGGGAGAAATTCTCCTGACCAGCATGGACCGGGACGGTACAAAAATCGGCTATGATCTGGAGCTGACCCGCTTACTGTCAGATACTGTCTCGATTCCTGTTATAGCAAGCGGGGGATGTGGCGAACTAGAGCATATCTATGAAGCCTTTGCTAAAGGACATGCAGATGCCGCTCTTGCCGCCTCAATATTCCATTATCGCAGTAACTCAATAAGCCAGGTCAAATCATATCTAAAGGAGAAACATATCCATGTCCGAGATTGAAAATGTTGAGGTTCAGTCATTTATAGAGTCGATAAAATATGATGAAAAAGGACTGGTTCCAGCCGCTATTCAAGATGTCAATGACGGAACCCTTCTTATGCTGGGATATATGAATCCCGAAAGCCTGAAAATGACCCTGGATAAGGGAATGGTGACCTTTTGGAGCCGGTCACGCCAAAAATTTTGGACCAAAGGGGAAACCTCTGGAAATTTCTTGGAGGTCGTTGAAATATATACCGACTGTGATTCAGACACTATACTGGTCAAGGCTATACCCAAAGGACCCACCTGTCATACCGGAAAACGCAGTTGTTTTTCCTGGAAATTGCAGCCTGAATAGCTATCACCAATGTTTTGGTAATAATCCATAGGGTAATACAATTGAAATATTTGTTAAAGAGTGCCTGTCTGTTGGTTATCGTCTCTGTTGGTTTTACCGAGCCGAGCCGGTTTTTCAGGCAAGAAACATTTGATAGTTATATCTATCCGGAAAGCCATTCTGACAGTTCTCACAGAAAATACCTGCTAAAAAAACTCAAAAAGCGCTTTCCCGATGCAAGGTCTATTCAGGTACAGAGTCATGTCACCCATGATGACCCCAATAAAGTTGTATTGTATTACACACGATTATCCGGTCAACGTTTCTATAAAAAGGAAAATGGTTTTCTCTACGTATTCAGAGAGATTGAAGGGGAGCCGACCAGTCACATTGCTATTTCCAAACTACCGATTCCTTTTATAAAGCCCAATCAATGGCCTACTAGAATCGATATGGTCCTTGTCAATTTTCCCATTTCGTTCAATGCAGATCAAGAATTGTCCCGTACATGGGAGGATTTTGAAAACAAGGTAGGTCGTTTAGCCTATAAAGGGGAATTACGCGAAGATCTGGCCACGATTGAAATGAGTTCGATTGAGACGCCTGCAGAAATATTTATTATTGCCACAAAAGATCCGTTCTATAATGTACAAAGCTTTTTCCGAAGGAGACTCGGCCGATTGTGGGTCATTCCCGCACGGGATGGGGATCTTTTTGTAAGGGACTTTGAGGTCGATGCCACCAGAGCTTTGGGTTTGGATCGCGATGAGGTGGAATGCCATATCCGGGCGGAAGAAAACCCGATTTTTACCGATCAGCAAGGCAATTCACAAACGTATTTGGGATTTACTTTTATAAAGTACATTTTTTGGCACAATGAACCCCAATAATCGTCCCATTGATTGCCGGACTGTATGGATTTTTGTAAATGCATTTTGTAATATGGCTTTAACGATTTGTACATTAAAATCGGAAACATAGCCTGGCATGGGTGGGCTGCAAAACCGATCGATCAGTCCGACTCGCACGTTTGTTTGATTACGCTTCACTGGTGCAAAAAATCATGTTGCGATTTGATTCGCTAATAACTATTTTGCCAAAAAGGAGAAAGATATGGACACTCATGTACGCTTGACAGGAATACTATGGATTGCATGGGGGGCGCTGGGCATCATTGTCGGGTTCGTCGTCCTGATGATCCTGCTCAGTATTGGCGTTTTCAGCCAAACTCAAACCCAGGAACCTGTGCTGCCTATACTATCCATGATCGGCCTGGCTATTGCTGCGATCACCTCTATTCTTTCATTGCCTTCGGTGATCGCCGGTATAGGCATTCTGAAACGTCGGAATTGGGGGCGAATCATTGGATTGGTTCTCGCTGCTATCAATTTACTGAACATTCCATTTGGCACTGCTTTGGGAATCTATACATTATGGGTCTTGTTGAATCAGGAATCCGAGTCTGTTTTTAGTTAATACTGATTTCTTGCGGGAAAACGAGAATACAATGCAACCAGTGACGATTATTTTCAACAAACAAGCCGGTTCAGGAAAAAATCACAGGAATATAAGCAAGGTTATTGATTTTTTTCAACAAAACCGCATTGATCACAGACTGTTCGAGACATTATCTATCGGTCATGCTGTAAAGTTGGCTCATCAGGCCATAGATGAAAACCATAAGCACCTGGTCATTGCCGGTGGAGACGGTACACTGAATGAAGTGATCAATGGTATATTCAGTCACCCGTCACGCAAAGATATCAAAATAGGAATATTACCTATCGGCACCTGCAATGATTTTGCCAATGCTGCAGGAATCCCTTTAGCCTTAGATAAAGCATTGGAAACCATCGTTTCAGGTGTACCGATGAGATTTGATGTGGCAAAGATTCAGGATCTCTATTTTATCAATATCGCGGGAATCGGCTTTGATGTCGATATCGTCGAAAGTATCAGCAGACATCAAAAAGGTAGAAATTTTGTTACCTATCTGACTGCAGTACTAAAGATTATTCATCATTACCGTGCTGGAACTTATCGAATAAAAACATCTGACAGAGAAATAGAAGGTAAAATGCTATTGATCGCACTCGCAAATGGCCGTTCTTTTGGTGGCGGATTTCGAGTTGCTCCGATGGCGGACCTGCAAGATGGCTTATTACACATTGTGATTTTGCAGGATATGCCTTTTATCAAACGCGTATTGGCTTTACTGCGAATTCTCAATGGCAGTCATGAAAAATTAAAGGAAACGGTCATATTTACCAGTGATCAGATCAGCATCAATGCTGAACAACCTCTAAAAATGCAGTTAGAAGGCGAGCTGATACAGTTTGAACAAAAGGATATCAGCGTTGAAATAGCAGATCATATCAAGATCCTTGTACCGCATCAGATGGGAATGAAAAAAGTATAACCTTTCCATGGAGGTTTAATCCTATGCAGATGGCTGCTTCTACCGACAGTCTTGGGCAAGCAGCAAAGACTATCGAACCGATCCTGTGGTGGCCGGAAATTAGTGATACCATTACTTTGGTTGCACTAATTTTGGGTTTTTTAGTCATTATTATCTCTTATTTTGCCGGGGCTCGTGAAAACAGCAATAAAATCTTTTTCAGCATCATCCTCGCAACAGCCATTACGTTGTTATCAATGCCATTGCTTATTTATGCCATGAGTTGGGTATTGGATTCTTCCCAGAGTCTATGGGGGACCATCTTTGTGATTGTTGTGGCAGTGATCTTTGCCGCAACCGTGGCCGTACACGCTTATGAAATTGTTGTGGTCTCAGCGCGAGAAGCTCGCCCCCCTGACTAAAAAATCAGAGAGACCTTTCTAAAGGGTTCTGAACCGGTTATAGAACTTTTTTTTTCTCTTGCATAAATTCTTATTGATTTATATATTGCTTTGCTAACGACTAATCGTAAAAATCAAGAGTGGGAATTCCATGCTTAAACCGAGACAGCGCATAACCAAAAAGAAACTCAAGGAAGACAAACTTGTCACCTTTTATTTCAAGGCTTCTCAGTGGTTTGAAGAAAATTCTAAATATGTTTATGGAGGGTTGGCGGCCTTGGTCATTATCGCAGCTGCTACCTGGTTCTATATTTCCAGTTCGGGTGAAACGCAAAAGTTGGCCAGCGTAGAATTTTTGCGCGCCAGCCGGGCCTTTGATGAGGGTCGAGTTCAGTCTGCCATGACACAATTTCAGGATGTGGTTAACAATTACGGTGGCAGCAATTATGGCGTTTTGAGTCGATTCTTTTTGGCCAAGTGTCACTATTTGCAAAACGATTATGAACAGGCATTGGAACAATATCAATCATTTTTAAATAAATATTCCGGTATTGACCATTTTGAAACTGCTGCGTTGGGTGGTGTTGCAGCCAGTCAGGAGCAATTGGGGCAGTTTGAAACGGCAGCAAATACGTATGTAAAAGCCGCAAACAAATACCCGGATTCCTTTTTTGCCAGTCAGTATCTCTTGCGCGCCGCGCGCAACTATGAGATGGCTGAGCAAAAAGATAAAGCTGTTTCTCTGTATGAGCAAATCATTGATGATTATCCTGAAAGCCAGGAAAAGAATGAAGCGATTATTTTGATGCAGTTGGCAAAAGGTTAGGTCGAACATTTTTAAGAATTTACTTGCATCATCAGCAAAAATTTCTTATATTAACTGACAAGTGGGCCCTCAGGGCCCACTTTTTTGTTGGCTAAAGGATTTGAGACGTGATAAATCAGGAAAATATCGAAAATTTGATCGTTGATGTTCTTGAACCCATGGGTATAGAGGTGGTTGGGCTAAAGATCGGTGGCAACGGCAACCGTACAATCATACGTGTCTTTGTCGATGAAATTGATCAACCCGGAACGATTACCATCGGTCGCTGCACTCAGGCCAACAGAGCCATCGGTGATGTGTTTGACCAAAAAGATCTCATCCCATCCAAATATACCCTGGAGGTTTCTTCTCCGGGACTGGATTGGCCTATGACAACGGTCAAAGATTTTCATAGGCAACTGGGTAAAAAAGTAAAGTTGTTTTTGAATTACGAAGAAAAGACCATTGAGCTTGTTGGGAAAATTCAGCCCAGCGAATCCGAGGATGCAATTTGGCTGGATGTTGAGGGCAAGCTGCAGCGTGTACCGCTGTCACAAATCGTAAAATCGAAAATCATTATTGAATTTTAAACCGGATTTTTCAAACAGGTTCGTATCATGAAAAGTGATATTGTCGAGGCGTTTGCATCACTAGTCAAAGAAAAGAGTATTGACAAAGAGGTGCTTTCTCGTATTCTGCGAGACATTTTCTATTCCATGATCAAAAAGAAATACGGCACCACTGACAATTTCGATATTTTTGTCAACATGGATAAAGGTGAAATCGAAATTTATCAGTACAAAACCATAGTCAAGGATGTCGAAGACGAAGTACATGAGGTTGCGCTGGAGACGGCTCGCCTAACGGAACCCGATCTCGAAGAGGGCGACGAGTTTTTGGAAATCGTCGATCCGGCCACTTTTGGGCGTCGTCTCATTATTTCGGCAAAACAAAATTTGAACCAGCGCATTAAAGAGATTGAAAAAGAACTCGTCTATGAGGAATACAAAAATCGTATCGGCGAAATTATCAGTGGTGAAATTCGCCAACTCAATCGGGACGATATCTTTGTTAATATCGATCGCAATGAGGTCGTTCTCCCTAAATCGGAACAGATTCCCTCGGAGCGCTATCGACGAGGAGATCATTTGCGCGCTGTGATCAAAGATGTTCGCTGGACGTCCAGAGGACCCGAAATTGTGGTTTCACGCAGTTCGCCGATGTTTCTGATTCGGCTCTTTGAACTCGAAGTGCCGGAAATCTATGAAGGCATTATCGAGGTCAAAGCTATTGCCAGAGATCCGGGCGAACGAACCAAGATTGCAGTCTATTCCAATGACAAACGAATCGATGCGGTAGGAGCTTGTGTCGGTATGAAAGGGATGCGTATACAGGTAATTGTCAAAGAGCTCAATAATGAAAAAATTGATATTATTAACTGGAGCAGTGAACCGGAAATTTTTATCTCACGTGCTCTGAGTCCTGCCAAACCGATGCGCATCGCTATCGATGAAGAAGAAAAAGAGGTTATCGCCGTTCTCGATGACGAGCAAATATCGCTCGCGATCGGTAAAGGAGGACAAAATCGACGGTTAGCGTCTCGCCTGACGAATTACGGGATCCAAACCGTGCGCGATGATGAATATCGGACAATGATGGCTGAGGAAGAACAGGAAGAGGAAGAAGCTGAACAGGGCCAAGATATCTCGGTCGAATATGTCGAAGAGTTGAGTGAAAAGATTCGAGATACTTTGCTCAAAGGCGGCTTTGAAACGGTTCACGATGTGATGAATGCTGAAATGCATGAACTGACGGCCCTGCCCGGTATTGGTGAAAAAACTGCGCAAAAAATTCGCGATTTACTGGATTCGTTACAATAAGAAGGTCTTTAATCTTTTAACACTCGTGGGAGTAAAGTTTGGCTGTTAAAAAACGGGTATTTCAGGTCGCCAGAGAATTCAACATCTCTAATGAGGCTTTGGTCGAATATTTGCACAAGCTCGGGTATGATGTTCGCAATCATATGAGCTTGTTGTCTGATGAAGTCTATGAAAAAGCTGTTGAAAAATTTGGCGAGACCGAATCACAACAAGACAGTGAGTATGAATTCCGCAGGCGTTTAAAGGAGAAAAAAGCCGCCGATGAGGCTAAAAAACAGCAGGCTCGTGATTCACTCGAACTTCGCCTCAAAGCAGCCAAAGATCTCGCAGAAGAAATGCCTCGTCTGAAACGCCAGCGCGAGGAGGAGCAAGCAGGTCAACTCGATCAAAAGGAAAAGACCACTCCACCGGCAAAAACCCAACCTTCGGTCACGCCATCGCAGCCCGAGGAAAAATCAGAAGAAAGACGCGAAGAAAAACCCAAAAAGCCCAAGCGTAAACTCAAAGTCGTAGAAATACCTCCGGAAGAAGCGAGTGCCCGGTCGAGGGAAAAACAACGACCTGAACACAAAGAAAAACCCGAACCAGAACCTTCTGACGCAGCCGCAAAAGCCAAACCCCAGCCCGGAGTTGAACCCAAAGATCAGGAAGCCAAACCCAAGGAAAAAGAAGGGGAAGAAGGGGCTGAACGTAAAAAGAAAAGAAAAAGACGACGTCGCAAAAAACACCAGCCCGAAACGGAAGAAACACCTCAGGTTACTGAGAAAAAAGACCGGCAACGCAAGAAAAAACGCCACCGCCCGGTCTTTGATGAAGCAGAAATTCAGGAAAATATCCGTCAAACTCTGGCTAATATCGATGATACAGCACCCGGCAAAGCCCGTAAACGTAAACGCCGTACGACCGCCGATGAAGAGGAAATCGAACAGGAACCTCAAATCATCAAGGTCAGTGAGTATATGTCACTGTCTGAATTATCCAATCTAATGAATGTTGAATCGACGGAATTGATCAAAAAGTGTATGGAACTCGGTATGATGGTAACCATCAATCAACGATTGGATATGGATACCATTACGCTATTGGCCTCAGAGTATGGTTTCCAGGTGGAAGCTCTTGAAGAATTCGGGGAGGATATTCTCGACGAGTTGGAAGAAGAAGAAGAAGGAATCATGCTTCCACGGCCTCCCGTTGTCACCATCATGGGTCATGTCGATCACGGTAAAACATCTTTGCTCGATCAAATTCGCAAGAGTAACATCATCGCCGGTGAAGCCGGGGGCATTACCCAGCATATCGGTGCGTATGAAGTCGCTCTTGATCATGATAAAAATATTACCTTTCTGGATACACCGGGACACGAGGCCTTTACAGCGATGCGTGCCCGGGGAGCTCAAGCAACAGATATTGTCGTACTTGTGGTAGCTGCTGATGATAGTGTCATGCCCCAGACCATTGAAGCGATTAGCCATGCCAAGGCCGCTGACGTGCCCATCGTTGTCGCTATCAATAAAATAGATAAACCCGGTGCCAATCCGGACCTTATCCGTAAACAGCTTTCTGAACGTGGTGTTTTGGTTGAACAATGGGGTGGTAAATATCAGGCGATCGAAATTTCGGCCAAAACCGGTGAAAACCTGGAGAACCTCCTCGAGAGCATTCTCCTGGAAGCCGAGATCCTGGATCTGAAAGCCAATTCCGATCGCAACGCCAAAGGCGTTATTATTGAATCCAAACTTGACCGTGGCAAAGGGCCGGTAGCAACGGTTCTGGTTCAGGCAGGTACTTTGACCGTTGGCGACCCGTTCGTTTCAGGTACGTTTGCAGGTAAAGTGCGCTCCATGTTTGATGAACGGGGCAAAAGAGTCAAAATCGCAGGTCCCTCTGTGCCGGTACAGGTTCTCGGTTTCGACGGGTTGCCACAGGCTGGCGACAGCTTTGTCGTCCTTGAATCGGAACGTGATACCCGCGATATCAGTCAAAAACGTCAGCAACTTCAGCGTGAACATGAACACTGGCGCAGCCGTCCCAGAACATTGGACGAAATCTCACGCCAGATTGCAGAAGGACAGGTCAGACAGCTTTCCGTGGTCGTCAAAGCTGACGTGGATGGCTCTATTCAGGCGATTATCGACTCACTCATGAAACTCGCAACAAAAGAGGTTGCTGTCGATGTCATACACCGAGGCGTTGGAGCAATCTCAGAGTCTGATGTTTTGCTGGCCTCTGCTTCCGGTGCCATTATTATCGGGTTTAATGTTCGCCCCACTTCGAAAGCCAGAGAACTGGCCTCTAAAGAATCCGTGGATATCCGGCAGTATGATGTGATATATGATATTCTCAATGATATCAAAGCAGCCCTCGAAGGATTTCTGACACCGGATATCTCTGAAGAACTGGTAGGTACCGCAGAAGTCCGGCAGGTTTTCAAAGTACCCAAAGCAGGCATGATCGCCGGATGCTATATCAATTCCGGTAAAATCAATCGTAATGACAATATCAAGGTTTATCGCGATGATCGCCTGATTCACGATGGAAAAATAAGCTCTTTGAAACGCTTTAAAGAAGATGTGCGCGAGGTAGCCAGTGGATTTGAGTGCGGTATCAGTGTAGAACGATTTGATGATCTCAAGGTCAATGATGTAATCGAAGCGTACCGCGTCGTAGAAACAAAACGAACATTAGAACAGAGCACACGATAGATGTTTGTCGGACTCTTACAATTGGAACTTTTTATTTCTGAAAGCGGTTCTTTGAAAGAAAAACGGTTTGTTTTAAAGAGTTTAAAAACCCGCATTCGAAATAAATTTAACGTATCTATTGCCGAAGTCGATCATTTGGATAAATGGCAAAGAACAGTCCTGGGTATTGCACTGGTTTGCAATGAACGCAAGTTTATTGATAAAACCATGAACCAGATCCTGAATCTTGTCGATGATGTGGCTGATCTGCAGATACTCGAACATCAATTAGAGGTCTTATAATAGTTTATGGCTGTCCCACGATCCCAACGAGTGGCTGAGGAAATCAAGCAAACAGTTGGAGAGTTGCTGCTCTTTGGCGCCAAAGATCCTGCGCTTCAACCCGTAACCGTGACACAGGTCAAGGTTAGTAGAGACCTTCGTCATGCAACCATTCTCTATAGCGTGCTGGGTGATGACGAAGTTAAGGAAAAAGCACATGAAGCAGTGCAACGGGCACAACCTTTTGTACGAAGTGAAATCGCACAAAAATTGCGTTTGCGATACGTCCCGGAAATTCGCTTTGAATATGATGATACAAGCGATTATGCTGCTCATATTGCTGAAATTTTACAAAAAATAAAAAAGAACGGCGGATCAGTCGATTCTGAATGAAACCCATCGATACGATACTTAATATTCGCAAGCCGTTGGGCTGGACGTCCTTTGATATGATTCGATGGATTCAGGGTCGCATAAAACGGTTGAAAATCGGGCATGCCGGAACTCTGGATCCGTTTGCACAAGGGGTAATGGTTCTCGGATTTGGCTCTGCTACAAAACGCTTGCACGATGTGGTAAGTGCAGAGAAAGAATATATTGCCTGGTTTCGACTCGGTCTGGAAACCGATACCCTGGATCTCAGTGGCCAACTTGTGAACAGCTGTGACACGATTGAATTGAATGAATCCGAGCTTTCCGGTGTTATGCAATCGATGACCGGAGAGTCTGATCAACGACCTCCGATTTATTCTGCACTCAGAGTCAGGGGAAAACGAGCATATTCCCTCGCCAGGCAGGGTAAAGAGGTGGAATTGGAACCGCGCCGTATCGTCATACATGAATTCAAATTGCTCGATATAGCCGGGCAAAATATCAAAGTAAAGATTGTGTGTTCCAAAGGAACCTATATTCGATCTCTGGCGCGAGACCTGGCAGAAAAATTACACACTTTAGGCTATGTGCAAACGCTCACTCGCACTCGTATCGGAACATTTCGACTAGAGGATGCAATCGAATTGGAAACAGTGCCCATGCTTTTGGGCAGTCATTGATGGAATGAGACCTGTTTAATGAAAATATATTGGGATATCAATCAGGTAGAACCCAAACAAGATTCGGTTGTGACAATGGGTACTTTTGATGGAGTTCATCTGGGTCATCAGGAATTGATTCAAAATATTATCGATATAAGCAAGGAACGTCAACTGACCTCGTGCTTGTTGACCTTTGAACCCCATCCGCAACTGATATTGAAAAAACAGCATCCGTCTCAGGTACTTTTGACAACTATGGAAGAAAAGATAGAATTATTAACAAAGACCGGCCTGGACCGGCTCGTGATCGCAAATTTTACACGAGGTTTTTCCAGTATTGAGCCCGTTGATTTTGTCCGCGATATTCTGGCAGGTCATCTTCGAACGAGATATTTGATCATCGGACATGATCATGCCTTTGGTCGACAGCGAAAAGGTAATTACGAGTTACTCGCCAAAATGAGTAAGAGTTTGAATTTCAAACTCTCAGCATTCAGTGCGATCAAAGTCAATGACGAAATCGTGAGCAGCACTCGTATTCGTCAGGCATTGGCCGAAGGAAAAGTACAGCTGGCTCAGGAACTTTTGGGACGTCCTTATATGATTACCGGCCAGGTTGTGGCCGGGGACGGGCGTGGTAAAGATCTGGGATTTCCTACGGCAAATATTCGTCCATTTTCAAAATATAAACTGATTCCCAAACCCGGGATTTATGCCACACATATTAAAATCCGGGATCAATGGTATGATTCGGCGACCTATATCGGGGTACGTCCGACGTTTCATTTACATGACCAGGTGATCGAAGTCCATATTCTCGGTTTTGAACAGGATGTATATAACGAGGAAATATCCCTGGAATTTGATCGCTTTATCCGTGATGACCAGGAATTCGACAGCAGCAAAGAACTGATCGAACAGATAAAACAAGATATTATTACAACTAGGGAACTTTTAAATCACTAAATTCGTTATGTTTGGAGGAACGAATGGCTATTACCAACGAACGACGCTTTGAAATTGTGGGGCAATTTGGTGAATCTACCAAAGACACCGGCAAAACCGAAGTTCAAATTGCTCTTATGACCGAGCGTCTCACTGATCTTACAAAACATTTCAAAAGCAATCCAAAAGATTTTCATTCTCGGCGGGGACTGTTGAAAATTGTCGGCCGTCGCCGTCGTCTGCTGGATTATTTAAAGGGTAACGACATTGAGCGTTACCGATCCTTGATCAAAGAGTTAGGTATTCGTCGATAAATAGAATCATTCTGGACTCAACCGAACAAGGAGGAAGTTACCATGATCGAGGTACAACAGGTTACTCGCTTTTATGGACGAGTAAAGGCTGTTGACGATGTTACTTTCCAAGTCGACAAGGGAGAAATCCTAGGCTTCCTCGGTCCGAACGCGGCTGGTAAGACAACGACCATGCGGATCCTGACCACCTATTTGCCGGCGACGTCTGGCAAAGCGTCTGTGGCTGGTTTCGACGTGCAGGACCAATCCATGGAAGTACGGAAACGTATAGGCTATCTCCCTGAAAATCCGCCACTCTATCATGAAATGCGGGTAAATGATTACCTGGGTTTCGTGGCTTCTATCAAAGGTGTGGATGCCAAGCATCAAAAACGCGCCATCGATGAGGTCATGGATAAAACCGGTATTTCCAATGTCAGCAATCGCGTTATAAAAACCTTGTCAAAGGGATATAAACAACGCGTAGGATTGGCTCAGGCACTCGTCCACAATCCGGAGGTTTTGATTCTGGACGAGCCAACAGTCGGGTTGGATCCTAATCAGATCATTGAAGTACGAGAACTGATTAAAAATTTGCGCGGTGATCATACGATCATCCTCAGTACGCATATCTTGCCCGAAGTCAGTATGACCTGTCAGCGAGTGGTTATCATCAACCAGGGCCGTGTTGTGGCTGTTGACAAGCCTGAAAACCTGACGACAAAACTCGCAGGTGTACAGCGACTCAATGTCACCCTGTCCGGCGACATTGACTCTCTTAAAGAAAAATTGCAATCCCTCGAAAAAATTCGTGCTATCGAACTGTCCAAAGATCAGAATATCGCTCCTGATCAGGTACAGTTGATTATCGAAAGCGAACCCGATGCAGAGATTCGTCCGCTTGTGGCTCAATCCATCATCCAGAACGGCGGCCAGCTGTTTGAGATGAAACCCGAAGGAATGAGCCTCGAAGACGTTTTCTTGCAGCTCACCACCAGAGAGGGGGAAACTGCATCATGAAAAACTTTTGGGCCATTTTTAAACGAGAACTGAAATCATACTTTTCTTCGCCTATCGCCTATGTGGTGATTGGATTGTTTCTGTTGATTTCGGGGATTTTTTACTATCTTATTGTTTCAAATTTCGTCCAGGTATGCATGCGTGCCGATATGCAAGCACAATATTATCAGATGGCACCGCCAAATCTGAATGTGAACATGATGGCCATTCGCCCAGTGTTCCATAATATGGCGCTCTTTGCACTCTTTTTTCTGCCTATGATTACCATGCGTCTCTATTCGGATGAAAAAAGAACCGGTACAATTGAACTTTTGCTTACCTCACCGGTTTCGAACCTGCAATCCATTCTCGGTAAATTCGCTGCGGGTTCGGCTCTCTATGCCATCATGCTGGGTTTCACAACCCTGTTTATGATCCTGTTGTTTGCTTTCGGTGATCCCGAAGTGGGACAAGTCCTCACAGGCTATCTCGGACTCTTGCTTTTGGGTCTCTGCTATATCGCCTTTGGCGTATTCTTTTCCACGCTCACCGATAATCAGATCATATCCGCGATCAGTACCGTGGCCTTTATTTTGTTTTTCTGGGCTATCGGCTGGGTGTCCGGCTTTCTCAATCCGGCTATCGGGCAAGCGTTGGAGAATTTTTCGCTCATTACACATTTTGACGATTTCGCCAAAGGTATCCTGGATACCAAGCACATTGTTTTTTATCTGAGCTTTATTACAATGGGTGTGTTCTTGTCTTACGTCTCTATTGAATCGGCAAGATGGAGGGGAAGATGATGCAAAAATATGCCAAAATCGGAGGTCTGGTCGGACTCGTTCTCGTCTTTGCAGGCCTCTTAGTCTATGCTATTAATACAATGTTTACTCTTGTTTCCACAATTCCCCTAATTTTAGGCGGACTTTTGATTGTGGCTTATATCGTACTCGACTTTCAGTCTGTAAAAGAAGGCTTGAGCAGCCGTTCGGCCAAGTTTGGCAGCAATGCAGCGCTGATGATTCTTGTGGTCCTCGGTCTGCTCATTGTGGTCAATATGCTGTTGAGCCGCTTTAATGCTCGTATCGATACCACAGCAGCCAAACAGTTCAGCCTTGCCGAGCAAACCCGCAAGGTATTGAAAAATCTGGAAAACGATACCAATGC
>CAYNUX010000029.1:0-19164 GCA_964400115.1 uncultured Cytophagia bacterium | reverse complement strand
CCCCAGATCACATGGTGATATCACAATCTTGACCAGGCGTTCAAATTCTCCTTACATTTCTGGTCTTGAGGGGCAAGTGATCGAAAGGGTGCACTGTGGTTCTCATTTTCGGGGCGTTGGACCATAGATGACCCATCCGGGCTATCGGTGTCGAACCGATAGCCCTTTTTATTTTAACAAAGAAAAGGTGAAACCCTCTGGAGCGATGTACGTAACAATTCAAAAACCAGAGGAGTCATTATGCAAAAGAATCGAATCGACCTGATAGCTTTGCTGATATTATCCTGTATGACGGTTTCGCTTGCTGAGGATATAAAAAAGAATTTTCACAAAACATTTCCTGCAGAGCAAGGTGGAAAAATTCACCTGGAACATGGGGATGGAGATGTGACGATTCGTCCCTGGTCAGAGCCGATAATCGATGTGCAAATCAGGTACGAGATGTCTGAATCCGGATTTCGATTAGGGGGTGAGAGAGATTTTGACGTGGATTTTAAGCAGCGGGGCAAGGATCTTTATATTGTCGGCAGAGAAAAACACGGCAACGGGCTTGTCTTGATTTCTCCAACCCATCGCATATACACCTTTGAAATCCACGCCCCAGAGTGGATAGATTTAGAGCTGGAGGGTGATGACGGTGAAATCAGTATAGAGGGGTGGCAAGGGGAGATCTCGCTGCATGGAGATGATGGTCGTGTGGATCTCAGAGAAATTGAAAATGAATCTATCGAGATTCGCACACAGGATGGTGATGTCATGCTCAGGGATTGTCGATCCCGCCTGCAGATTTATGGCGACGACGCAGACGTCGAACTGGTGGATGTTCAGGTGGATTGTCGTATTCGGTTGCAAGACGGCGATATTATGATACGCGACGGGAGAGGTCCGTTCAACATTCAAACCGATGATGGTGACTGTATTTTGGATCGACTTGAAAGCAAACAAGTCTCAATACGCACCAGCGACGGGGATATCGAATTATCTGTTGAAAACGAACAGAGTCCGGATATCTATATCACGACAGATGATGGAGCTGTCAGATTGGGATTACCAAAAGAGGTATCTGTCAATGTAAATGTCAATACAGATGATGGGCGAATTTCCGTGGCCATGCCAGGGCTGGATGTAAGAGACAAACAAAGAAATCACTTTTCCGCAGATATGGGAGATGGCAAAGGCCGGATACGGATTAATACGGAGGATGGTGATGTATCGATCTACACGGAACGCTGACCGTTATCATTCTCGATCATATGAGATATTTGTCTTTGCAATTCTTGATAGAGGCCCTCGGTTTCACGTGGGCCTTTTTGCAAATTGCGAAATATTTTTGCCAACTCTTTGCGCCGGCTGGGTGAAAGATGTGATACCATCCCCATCCTCTCAGATTCATGATCCAGTTTCAGGGGTTCCCGTCGCCCGTGCGCATAATCACGAACATTGAAATAGTGCAACAGAGCCCGATCCAGCAAAATCCAGGGAAAATTTTGGTTCTGATGCGGTCCGATTCTCATAATTTTCCGGCCCTGCAGATATCTGCTCATTGTTTCCACGGACGCAAATCGCTTACTCGACATATAAAGAGCAGAAGCTCCACCCACTGTGGCGCCCAGCAATGTTCCGGTCAAAAAGGAAGCACCTCCCAGAGAAACATCGACAACTCCGCCCACAGTGGCACCGGCGGCAGCCCCCAGCCCGATGAGTTGGCGTGGGGAAAGCCCCAGGATATTCCAGGTGGCCTTGGCAAAGAGATCCTGTTCAAAAATCGGCGGTTCCATTTCATTTTCGCTCATGCTGAGGCGGGTGTGCTGATATAAATGCTCGATAGATCGGCGTGCATTTTGCTCGATTTTTCGGAGCCCTTGATGAAAGTCCCGCTCGATCGCAGCTTTTTTGACTAAAATATCCTCCCCTTCTTTCAGGGAAACCTCTTTGATCATGGTCAGCTCGTTCACCATCATATCTGTTAAAACTCTGGCTGCTTCCCGGCGACGCCGCTCCCACTCTTCCTCGAGATGAAAAATCGCTTTATCCAAGGCTTTTTGCCAGGGTTCATGCAATTCTCGAAACGCCCGCAATAATATAATACGATCACGGAACCCGACTCGATGTGCATTAAATGTTCGCACAACACTAAAATATTGATCCAAAGCAGGCTTCCACTCTTTTGAAAAATCGCCTTCCCCGATCTGATTGATCAACGCCATTCTGGGCTGGCCTGTCCACCGCAAAATTTCCATCTCTGCTTCATAATTTCGCCGAAAGGGTTTGGCCCCATCCACAACATAGAGGATGCCTGCTCCATCCAAGATGGGTTGCAGCAGTCGACATTCATCCACAAACTGCTTTGTCTGTTTAAAGCGATCCACAAAGTCAACGACCACATTACGCCGGCTCGAAGCCGAGACCTCGTGCTCTCTGAGCCAGGCCAACATCCGTCGAGCTTCCTGAAATCCGGGAGTATCGATCAACGTCACGATTGTCTGTCCGTCAATCCGTAAGGGATATTCCCGGCAGTGCCGCGTCGTACCCGCCTGGTTAGCAATCATGACACTGTCATCTTCTGCCAGTGTCGAGACAATACTGGATTTGCCCTTGTTTACTCTTCCGATAACCGCAAATGTCGGGATTTGAGCATTCATTTCTTTTCCACCATGACTTCAATGCCTACATACGGATCCTCCAACTGATCGATGGCATGGATCCAGGTCTGCCGATGTTCAGGTTTTGGAGGATCATAGAGATTCCCCTGTTCGGTATTCACCAGACCGATTACCAGGAGAGTCTGCTCTTTCTTTTTTTCACGTAGCGTTTTCAGAAAAGAGAGCAAAGATTTATCCGGGACTTCCCACGACTCTACCAAAATCAAAACGGGAAAGTCGTTTTTTTGCCCGAATGTTTGCAACACCTTTTCGCTGTCGGCATAATCAAATCCACCGGCAGAGGCATTCAGATCGGTCTGCCACCCAAAACGTCTCTCCACCCACGCAAACAAATCCTCCTGATCTATAAAAAGATCACCCCAGGTGATGACGTGTGCTCGTGTATAATCAGCAAAAGGCAGTGCACGGGAAACGGTTTTCGCCTCGGTTACAGGTGCCGCTTCCTCAGCGCCCGGGGCTTGGGTTTCGACCAGAGGACGACTCAGACGATCATAAAGAGCATTATATGCAGAACCATGAGGCAGCCGGCTCAATGCAAAGGTGACCATCACATGAGAAAGAGCAAGCACAAAAAGCCGTATCAAAAGACCATAAGCAACGATAGAACTCAGCAAAAAAGGCCACCAGGCCCCTACGACAAACTCATCTGCAACCCGGCCTCCACTCGGCGCACCCAGATATTCCGAGGTAATGCGAAAGTAACGGCTGGCTTCAATGACCTGCAAAGAAGGGACTGCTTCAGGGAAAATCGATTGCCAGGGCCAGGCAAGCGTATGCACCACATTATAAAACGATTCAACCGTAACTTGCAATGTCGTGTTCCATGCAAAGGCGAGATCACTAAAGGTGACCAAATACAGCAATGTCAGGATCGCGGCAACATTAAAAGCAACCCCGAATCGCTGGGTGACAGAAACAACCAGCCAGCGCTCCAGATTTCTATATAATTTTTTGGATCGTTTGAATCGACGCAATTCTTGCCACAGTGTCATCTTTTTCTCTGAAGGGTTTTGCTCGATACCCTTGGCACCCAGACGCGCCAGCAAAAATCCGAACTCACGTATGGAACCATAGATTTCACCGACACCAGGGAGCCATTTGCGAACGCTTTGAGGCAACTGATTCAAGAGAAAAAACAGTAAAAATATCCATTGCGGAACAATGACAACGGCCCACACATTCACCACATTGATCGGCGTTGATCCGTCATAATCGAGCACAGCGCGCATCGTAGAATAACCCGCCAGACTACCGATTAATATAAAAAGAATCAAAAGCCAGCGATATCCTGTTTCTGCCAACTGGCCCGCTGTCTTTTCATTCCGGGGTCGAACCCTTTGCAGCCATTGTCTGAAAATGGTTTCTCTGCTCTGGTCAGTGATCTTTAAAGAACGGCCGATATCACGGTCGCGGCGGCGAATTTCTACCGGATCTCTTTCGCGATCCTTGATCAACTGGACTTCCAAATCGATCAGTTCTGCGAGTTTCAACTTTTTTCGCTCTTTAGCGGGCATAAAGAATATCAGAAATGTTTAACATTTTCTCTCTTGATTATAGAGTTTGAAAATCACATCCGCTCATTTGGGTATTTACACTACTATGGCAGAATACAATATTGCAATTTGCAAGCCCTGCTCTGCACCTGTTACCTACCCAATCATTTCTTATTGCTTGAATTTACGGCCAGGCTTTACTATTATTAGCTATCGAGTTTTGCACCGAAAAAACAATGACGTTGTAATATAGCAAATTCATAGAAATAACCAAGTTTTTACATAAATTGGGAATCCGAATGCAAATCCTAAAGATTCTATATCTGGCTAATGATGCCAATCTCTCGAAATATCCGAATTTTCCTGACTGGCCGCAATCATGGCAAATAAAGCGTGAATCATTTGCAAATCTTCCAAGCGTTCAGGCGATCGGCTTTGATGCTTTGGTAGCATATGTCGATAATCCCGAAACAGTGGAACCCTTAATTCAGCTCATAAAACAACGCTCTATACCGCCGTGCTATGTCATTATCGAGTCCGCTCCTCCCAACCGGGTATCTCAGTGGATCAAAGCGGGTATCGAGTATGTATTCAACCCTGAATCGGCAAGAGATCTAATGCCGGACATGATCACAGAGACACAAAAGACGCAATCCTCTGGCCGGAATCCCCAAAACCCGAATCAGCAGCTACAGTCTCTGAATCGCATCGCCTCGATGTTTGCGAAAATGATTGGTTTTGCCCTCGAAAATATCCGTACATATGAAAATCTGGAAAAACTGATCAAGGAACGTACAGAATCGTTGACACAGGCGAATGAAAGACTTGGCGAAAAAGCCAAAGAGTTATCGAATGCGGCTTTTGAACTGGCGAATGCAAACATCCAAATGCTTGCAGTGCAGGAAGAGTTGGAAGAAAAGAATAAAACCGCCAAGCGTTTGCTGGAGGAAAGATCCAAGAGCAAACAGGAATTGCAAGCTACGCTGGATGCTTCAACCAGTGTAATTATGATGGTCAATGAAAAAGAACGAATAACAGCAACCAATAGAAATCTGCATAAATTTTTTGGCTTGTATAAAAAAGATGTCATCCACAAGCCTTTTTTACATTTCACCGATCTTATTGCCCCATTATTTGAGGACCGCAACGCCTTTGAGACCATGGTACAAAATTTGATCACTCATGCTGACGAGCCAGAGCTTCAGGATCCGACACTGGAAGTATTTCGGGCCCGTGCTTTGAAACTCTTGTATCCCAAAGAAAAATATGTGGCCATATTTTCCACGCAAGTTCGTGGCAAGTCTGCTTCGGATAGCCGGGTATGGACCATAATCGATATCACCAAATTAAAAGTGGCTGACGAACAACTGCATGCCATCGTTCGGGTAAGCCCGATTCCCTATATCATTACCAGAATGAGTGACGGTACGATCCTGTATGTCAACGAACCGTTGGCTTCCCTCATTGGAGTGAATGCCGAAGAAATTATTGGGAGGGGCACTCCTGACTTTATCGCAGAGCCCGGAAAACGCGAATACATTTTGGATCAGGTAAAAAAATACGGGGCGCTGCAGAATTATGAACTCGAGATCAAACGATATGATGGCAGTACCATATGGATGATAGCTTCATTGGTACAAACAGAAATTGACAATGAAAAAGTCCTGATCGGGGCCCTGTATAATATCAACGAGCGTAGGCGGGCGGAAGAGGCCTTGAGACGTGAACGAAATTTTGTATCCGGAATCCTGGATACGTCCGGCGCCTTGATTCTTGTTCTCGACCCGGAGGGACGGATTGTGAGATTCAATCGCGCTTGTGAAACCCTAACAGGCTTTGCATTGGAAACGATTCGCGGTAAAAAAGTATGGGATCTGTTTATACTCCCCCATGAAAGAAAACGGGTCAAGGAGAACCTGACTGAACTGCATGAAAACCAGCCTTCAACACAAACCGAATATACCTGGGTCACCGCAGACAAAGACGAGCGTCTGATTACCTGGTCAAACACAGCACTTTTTGACGACCAGGGTGATGTCGAGTTTATCATTTCAACAGGTATCGATATCACAGACCGCATCGGGGCCGAAAAAAAACTGGCCGAACGTCTTCGGTACGAAGAAGGATTGGCACTTTGCGTACAAGAGCTTTTAACCGTGCAGGAAATGCATACCGCTCTTTCAGCAGCTCTTAACCATTTACAAGTTGCCTCGCAAGCAGCGAGAGCTTATATCTTTGAAAATAAAATCAACAAAGACGGAGACTTGTATTTGTACCAGGTCGTGCATTCTCAGGATTCACCGCTTTCTCTATTACCAAACAGTGTAAAAAAGTGCTGCCCCGCTGGCAAAAGATCATGTCGGCAAACAACCCCATTGCCGGCCCCACAAAAGATTTTCCCGAACAAGAACGGGCTCTCTTGGAAAAGGAGCATATCAGTTCACTTCTTTTATTGCCAATTTTCGTCGATAGCCGTTGGTATGGATTCATTGGCTTTGACGAAAATAATGCAGAACGTGTCTGGAACGATCAGGATATCCGTTTACTTAACACCGCTGCCGAAATGATCGGGGGATTTCTCGCCAAAGCACAAGCAGACAAAGCTCTTGAAATGAGCGAAAAACGTTTCCGCTCTTTGGTGGAAAATGCCCACGATATTATCTATTCAATGGATGCAAATGGAAAATTCACCTACCTTTCCCCCCAATTCGAACAATATACCGGCTTTTCCGCACAAGAATTTCTGGGTAAATCTTTTAAACCGCTTATGCATCCGGAGGATTTTGATCAGGACTTGAGCGTTGCTGTTCCACTGAACGAAACAGAATTTAGATTGAAAAAACGGGACAAAGGATGGTGCTGGTTCGTCACGCATGCGACCACAATTACAGACGAAAATGGAAATCTGATCGAATCGATCGGTATTGCACATGATGTAACTGATCTCAAAAGAGTCATGGATAATCTGGAACAAATCAATCAAGAACTGAGACAAACACAGGCTCAATTGGTGCAGTCTGAAAAAATGGCAGCGCTGGGAAGTCTGGTTGCAGGTGTTGCACATGAAGTCAATAATCCTCTTGGGGCCGTAAACAGTGCTGCAGACGTCATCAGCCGTTGTTTGACTCGTGCAGGGAATTTGCAGGATCTGACGCAAAATTGCAAGGACATGAAAGACTATGACCAACTCTTGTATCTGCTCTCAATTATGGATAAAAACAACACAATCATCATATCGGCAGGTAAACGGGTATCTAAAATCGTCAAGAGTCTGAAAAATTTTGCCCGACTGGATGAATCTGATTTCCAAAAGGCAAACATACTCGATGGCCTGGACAATACTCTGACACTGCTTCACCATGAAATGAAAAACAAGATAGAGATCATTAAAGAATATAATGCCATTCCTCAGATTTATTGCTACCCGAATCAATTAAATCAGGTTTTTATGAATATTCTCGTAAATGCCATTCAGGCCATTCCGGATAAAGGTAAAATCGAAATCAAAACCGAAAATCTCAAAGAACGCATTAAAATCTCTATTTCCGATACGGGCAAAGGTATTGATCCACGTCACCTTTCCCGCATCTTTGATCCGGGCTTTACGACCAAAGGTGTCGGGATCGGAACCGGACTGGGATTATCCATTTGTTATCAAATTGTTCAAGACCACAAGGGGGAGCTCAAAGTCGACAGCAAATCCGGCAAGGGAACAACTTTTACAATTTATTTACCTAAAAATCTGAAACGCATAACATTGACACCGGAATCGAGGAATAATTCTTAACTTTGACTTTTGCAAAAAAATGGGTAAAATAAAGTTTGTTTCAACTGAAAAACCCAAGAACTATTGGATCAGCGACATGAAAGGCTATTCAAAAAAACCAACCCGTTCATTGTCAGTCGATATGAAATTTTTCTCAATGATGCTCTTTTTGGTCGTTTCGATATGGCCGTTTTCAGGAAATGCTCAGGACTCGATATTTGTCAAACAGCGGGCCGATTCTTTACGAAAAATATTCCAGACACCAACCACAGTTGAAAAAATCGTGGCCTTGCCCGGACAAATGCTATATTTGCCAATCCACATTCTTTCGTTCGGCGTCAAAAAAGGAATACGGTGGACTGATGAAGAGAAAATAATTCCCCGCGTCAAAGACGCACTTACCAGCGATGGCAATAAACGAGGTCTGGCACCCAAATATAGTTCGCAAATCGGAGGCGGCTTTTCCTTTTATCTCAGGTCGTTGATCCATCCGGACTCAAAGCTTTCCCTTACGATCACTGGTGATTTTGACAATCGACAGTTTTACGAATTGCGATTCAAACGCATTCGTTTTGCAAAGGAACGCCTGCAAGCGGATATGATTGCGTTTTATCATCACTTGCCTGGAGAAGATGTCTATGGAATCGGCCCATTTACCAATAAAGATCGCGAATCAGAATATTCTATAGGCAAATCTGTGTTCCATTCCAGTCTGGGATTTCTTGCAAATGACCGCTCCTCTTTTTTTTTGACTGCTGGCCTGGAAAAAAATCATGTCCGTCAGGCTAAAGAGCTGGATGAACCTGAAGCCATTCCTCTGAAACAGCTCATTCCCGAGTCTGTCTTGGCTCCGGAATTGACCATGAGCTCCCTGTCTTTGCAATGGGAGGTTATGGGTCAAAACCATCCGGGTCGTCCCATCCAGGGCTGGGATAGTTTTTTTCGGTTGAGAGCATTTCAACAAATAGATGGAACAGAGTTTGGATTTTACAAGATTCAGGCAGAGATAAAAAAATATCTACACTTGTTCTATAATCGCGTCCTGATCTTTCGCACCGCCCTGGAAATGACCGATGCGATGCAAGACAAGAATGTACCTTTTTACTATCTCTCTTCCATTGGCAGACAAGAAACCATGCGCGGATTCGAGAGAGGCCGGTTTCGCGATCTCGATAGCTTTATTGCATCTCTGGAATATCGCTATCCGGTCTCTGGAAACCTCGATGGTCTTGTCTTTATCGATGGCGGTCAAGTTGCAAAAAATGTAAAAAATATTGATCGTCGCGCTTTTCAAATCGCCTTTGGCTTTGGCTTGCGGTTGTGGGATGACGATGGACAAATGGCGAGCCTGCAGCTGGGCAAAAGCCGTGACGGTTTTCGATTATATTTCAATTTGAACTAGAAAATGAGACCTCTTTTTAATATCACTACCATCGCTGCCGTATTTTTTCTAGGATGCGCCAGCACAACAAAATTGTATCATCCGCCTGAACCCATCCCGGATGATCGTCTGCATGTGCCTAAGCCAGAGAACCGGTCCATCCATACGTATGCCGAGTATTTTGAAAAACAAGTACCGGTGCAGCTTAAAGAAACATTGGATATCCCCAGACAATGGCGTCATCTGACAGCCGATCCATATGAATCATTGAATATCGATGGCTGGGGGAATGTGCCTAATTCATCCTGGTTCACGAATCGTAAGGGAAGCCATACCATACCTCTGGAAAAATTGATCAAAGGACCCAATACCGGCAATGGGCCCGACACCAGTGATGTCTGGATCATCACCCGAGCCAAAACACAAGGGGTGACACCAGGATTTACAATAAAGGATGGCAAAGACGATTTTTATGTGATCAAATTCGATCCACCCCATTATCAGGAATTGGCCAGCGGTGCTGAGGTCATCTCGACAAAACTTTTTTATGCTGCAGGGTACAATACCCCCGAAAACTATATCACGGTTTTTGATCCCGGAATCCTGCGAATGGGAAAAGAGGTCAACTTTACCGACGAAAAAGGCCACAAACGCCAGATGACACTGAACGATCTGCAAGACATTTTGAACAGGGTGCCAAAAAGATCCGATGGCAAGATTCGCGCCCTGGCCAGCAAGTATGTACCCGGCGTACCGATTGGTCCCTTTACCTATGCTGGCTTGCGTCAGGACGACTATAACGATTTTATTCCCCATGAACATCGTCGCGAACTCCGGGGATTGCGACTGATTTGTGCATGGCTCAATCATTTCGATACCAAAGATGGCAATACATTTGACAGTTATGTCACTGTGAACGGCAAAAGTTATGTTCGCCACTATCTTATCGATTTTGGAGCCACTCTGGGAAGTGCCTCACATAGCCCCAACGACCTGTGGCGCGGATTTCGTTATGACATCGATCCGGCCGTGATTATACAAAATTCGCTCTTGTTGGGCATTCATGTACATGATTGGGAAAAGCTACCCGGCGCCATCTATCCGTCTATTGGAGTATTCGAAGCCGATCTCTTTTCTCCTCTGGAATATAAACCTCAGATACCGAATCCGGCCTTTCAGAACATGACCGATAACGACGGTTATTGGGCAGCAAAGATTATCACATCGTTCTCAGATAATGAATTGTGGGCTGTGATTCAACAAGCACGGTATTCTAACCCCGATGCCGCTGAATATTTGCATGACGTGCTTTGTAAACGAAGGGATAAAATCGGCAGACTTTTATTTCAGCAGGTGGCGCCCCTCGATGACTTTTCACTAAAATCCGAAACCCTATTCTTTAAAGATTTGGCTGTACAAAGAAATTACGCTTTAAAACAAGAGCGGATTTATAATTGTGCTATTGCTTGCTCCGGTGTTGAAAAAGCCCTTGACTTGGGCACAGTTGATATTGAAAAGGGTATTCCTTTGCCCGATCAAAATTGTAACCAGATCAAAATCACTATCACTGTTTCTTTACATAAAAATCCAGAGTGGAAACGATCTCTCGAAATCTATGCGGCCCCCACAGATCAGGGAGCATGGGAATTATTGGGATGTAAAAGGAATTAATCCCCTGGGGTTAATGTTTCGTTGACATTGATATTTGCCAACCAGTTTCTCACAATAAACGGATGACCTTATGGCACAAGATAAAAAAAACATTTTGGAACATTTTTTAAGCCTGTTCACCCCGGTGCGCGCAGGCGAAGGGATATCTGCTGTTCTTCTGTTTGCCAACCTCTTTATCCTGTTGACCTCTTATTACATTATAAAACCGGTAAGAGAAGCTCTGATTTTGGCTGAGGGAAGTGCAGAATTAAAAAGCTATATGGCAGCCGGACAAGCAATTCTGTTAATTTTTGCGATAAGAGGGTATAGCAAGCTTGCGAATCATTTTCCCCGCAAACCATTGATCACGGTGGTCACGGTTTTTTTCGCGCTTTGTTTGGTATTATTTTACATTTTGGGCCAGTTTTCAATTCCCCTGGGTGTGATATTCTTTTTATGGGTAGGGATTTTCAATCTCATGATCATTGCTCAGTTTTGGGCCTTTGCCAATGATCTGTATATTCCTGAAACCGGTAAACGATTATTTGTTATCATTCAATTCGGCGGCAGCCTGGGTGCCGTCATTGGAAGTGTTCTTGTTTCGGGTCTTATCGAGCCTCTCGGCGTTTATCTTCCTATGCTCATCACAGCAGGACTTTTGATTTTCAGTCTCCTTCTGACTTTTGCTGTCGATAAAAGAGAAAAAAAGCATTCGGCTGTGCAAAAAAAGATCGATGAAATCCCCCTAAAACCCGACGGAGCATTCAAACTGGTTTTTCAAACAAAATATTTGTTACTTATCGCTTTTATGATGCTCCTGTTAAATTGGGTCAATACCACAGGAGAATATATCTTGAGCAGAACCGTAACAGATGCTGCTCAACAAATCGCGGCGAGCTCTGGCGCAGAGTTTTCTGAAAAAGAATTCATCGGCAAGTTTTATGCAAATTTTTTTAGTGTGGTTAATGTCGCCAGTCTGCTCATTCAGCTCTTTCTTGTTTCAAGAATCTTTAAATATTTGGGTATTCGTATCGCATTATTGATTTTGCCTCTCATCGCCCTGGGCAGTTATTCAATTATCGCATTCTATCCTCTGCTGCTCATCGTGCGCTGGGCAAAAACAGCAGAAAATTCTACAGATTACTCTTTACAAAATACCGTACGGCAGGTTCTGTTTTTGCCGACCAGCCGGGAAGAAAAATACAAAGCGAAACAGGCGATCGACACTTTTTTTGTGCGTGCCGGAGATGTGCTTTCAGCGCTTTTGGTCTTTGTTGGTACGTTTTTGGCCTTTCAAACCAAGCATTTTGCATTGGTAAATCTGTTCCTCGTAGCCATTTGGTTTGTGTTGGCTCTAATGATCGGTAAGGAAAACAAACGCTTGGGCAAAGAAGCTCATGAATAAACTGATGCACAAATTGCTCGATGTCCGCGAGGGTGAGGGCGTGGCAACCTCGCTGATGTTTACGTATCTCTTTTTGCTGATCGCTTCTCTTCTTATTGTCAAACCCGTGCGCAACTCTTTGTTTCTCACGTTATACGGTGCGGAAAAGTTGCCTTATGCCTTTGTTTTGGTGGCTCTCACCGCGGGCATTGTCATACATTTTTATGCAAAGACCCTAAAAAAAGCCAGACTCGACATTTTAATCATCTATACAACGGCCATTGCTATTTTCAGTCTTGTCCTGTTCTGGATTCTTTTCACCACCAACAGTGGCCCCAACTGGCTCACCTTTGTATTTTATATCTGGGTCGCATTATTTGGGGTCATAACGACGTCCCAGTTTTGGCTCCTGGCCAACTATGTCTTTAATGCTCGCCAGGCAAAGCGACTTTTTGGCCTCATCGGTGCCGGAGGCATTTCCGGAGGAATTTTTGGCGGATATCTGACGAAATTCATGGCCCCTATCATTGGCACCAATAACATGATTTTTTTTACCCTGTTATTTTTGGCGGTTTGCTTTTTTATCATCAATGCTGTATGGCGACACAGCGCCAAACACAACTATTCCGAGCGTTTGCGCCAGCAACGCCGGCTCAGCAAAACTTATTCTACAGACAATGCATTCAAACTCTTTAAGCAATCGAAACATCTTTTTTTCGTAGCCATCCTCGTTGGGATCAGCGTCCTTGTGGCCAATCTCGTCGATTATCAATTTAGTGCCATTGCCAGCAAAGCAATTCCTCAAAAAGATGACCTTACCGCCTTTTTCGGCTTTTGGCTCTCCAATCTGAGCATTCTATCATTGTTTATCCAACTCGTTCTGACAAGCCGAATTTTAAAAACCTTTGGCGTCTCATTTTCTCTTTTTTTTCTCCCGGTTGGTATCTTTACCGGGGCAATATTTACTCTGTTAAATCCCTCCCTGTGGGCAGCGATTGTCATCAAGCTCGGAGATGGCAGCTTTAAACAGTCTATCAATAAAGCGGGTATCGAACTTCTCATGCTGCCGCTCCCGGGCAACGTTAAAAATCAGGGCAAATCCTTTATTGATGTTTTCATCGATAGCTTTGCTACAGGACTGGGAGGATTGTTACTCATTCTGTTGGTCGATCAGGCAGGATTGAAAATTCCCCATATCAGCATTGTTATCATTATTTTGATTGCTATCTGGATCGTAGCGATCAACCAGGCTCGCAAAGAATATATCAATTCATTCCGTCAGGCACTGGAAAAGCGAAGCATTGACTTGGAAGATCAAACCATCAATCTGGAAGATGCCTCGGTAATGAAGAGTTTGATCAAAACCCTGGAATCAAACAATCCGCGTAATATCCTCTATGCGTTAAGACTTTTGGAAAACGCTAAAAGCGACGAATTCATTCCACATTTGAAACATTTGTTCGATCATCCTTCCGATGAAATAAAAACCATGGCAATAAAAATTGCGGCTCAATCTCATACATATAATTTTAGCAGCTCGGTTACACACCTCGTAAAATGTGAAAATATACATGTCAGCGTGGAAGCCATTCATTATCTGTATCATCACTCCAGTGATGGATTAAAATTGTATCATCAATTGCTTCAGGATCCCAACTATAAAATCCAGAGTGCAATTTTGAGATTTACCGCCATAGAGTACAGACATTCCAAAGAATTCAAGAAACAGATTTCATTTATTGACATTTTCAATCGGTTTATCGAGATAGTCTATAATAATATCGAAGATAAATCAGCGAAAAGATATACCCGAATGATCCTGGCGAATGTCATCGGTATCGCCCGCGAACCCGAACTCTATCCTTTTTTACAACGATTACTTCAGGATCGTTCAGATACACGAGGTTTGTCTCAAGCCATACACAGCGCAGGCAAGACTCATGATCCATCGTTTATTCCGCTATTGATCCAACATCTCAACACCAAGATGGTACGACGAAGTGCCCGGGAAGCGCTCTCAGAATATGGTGATTCAATCATTGATATTCTGGCAGATTACATGCTAAATCCTCAGATTGAAAGACGAATCCGACTGGGCATCCCCAAGGTTCTGGCTATTATCGGTTCACAAAAATCCGTTGACCTGTTTATCAACCACCTGGATCAAAACGAACTGGATCTAAGATATGAAATCATTAGAGCCTTGAACAAGCTCAACAATCAGTTCTCCTGGCTGGAAATCGATATCGAACGCATTGAAAATCGCATTTATAAAGAGACAGAAAAGTATTTCAAAACGCTTTCTTTGCTGATCTATCAAAAGCGGGATTTAAAAGCTATCGTGGCGGATAATGAAAATATTGTCAGAGCCAAGGCTTTACTGGCAAAAGCCTTGGAGGAGAGACTGGCCAATAATCTCGAGCGTATATTTCGACTCCTGGCCTTAGAGTATTCGCCCAGAGACATCTATAATGCTTATCTGGCCCTGAACAGCGGTAAAACCGATCAAAAAGCCAACGCAGTAGAATTTCTGGACAATGTGCTGAGTTTTGAACTCAAACGTGTGATCATTCCCATCATCGAACAATCCGATACAAGCCGAATCGATGAACAGAACATAGAGTTTATGGAGAATCATGTCGATTCTGATGAAGAAATCATTCGGGTCATCCTGGAAGAAGATGACAACTGGTTAAAAATATGTGCCATTCATCTCGCTGCAGAATCCGGTATAACCCGCTACAAGTGGATGATCGAAAAACACCAAACGGATTCTGACAGTGCACTGCGAGAAACTGCGGTCTATGCGTTGAAAAAACTCTCCCTGTCAAACGCATAAATTGTCAATAGCATTATAAAGGATAAACCATGTTGACGGTAATTGAAAAGGTCTTGCTCTTACAAGATGCTGATATTTTTAAAGATACTACCACTGAAGATCTTTCCCATATTGCAGCCATAACCGAAGAGGCAAGATACTCGGCTGCTGAAACAATCTACACAGAGGGAGAAGCCTCTGATTCCATGTACCTTGTCGTAGAAGGTGCGATTCGACTGGATCGGGGCAACCAGCAGATCATGATTGCAAAAGCCAAAGATGTCATCGGAACCTGGGCCCTATTCGACGATGAACCCAGAGTTGTCACCGCCATAGCTATTGAGGATTCCTTATTATTACGAATTGACAGAGATGAATTTTATGATTTGCTCGCTGACCATACCCAGATCACTCAAGGTGTGCTTAAAACGCTTTCCAAGAGACTCAAAGGATTGTTGGGCCGCGTTCGTACCGAATTTACTTCAGGACGTTAGCAAGGTTTTTTTAGCCCCCTGTCTGTTTTTACCCTTTATTAAAGATCACTGCTGTCCACATTAATCAAGATATAAATACTCTCTTTCTGATCGCTGTGGTAACATATTTCTCCACCCAACATGTGTCATAAAATTCAGTAGAATATTTATTTCAAAAGAGGCACTCTATTTAGCCGCACACAGGTCTGCGCATTATCATTTCAGTGAAATAGTAGATGATATCAGGACTTTATAGATAACTCTAGGAATTCTTGTTGAGCTTTTGATCTAGATTTCTTATCTTTGACGCACAAGAGACATTGCCTATAAAAGGACTTTCAGGAGCAAATCATGGCTGAACAAGAAAACGAACAACATATTGTGATTGTGGATGATGAAGAGATTGTTTTATCCAGCCTCGAGTCGTTCCTGATGCTCGAGACGGATTATAAAATACATACGTTTACTTCAGCAAAAAACGCGTTGGAATATGTAGAACATAATGACTTTGACCTGGTTATATCGGATTATTTGATGCCTGAAATGGATGGCATATCTTTTTTAGCTAAAGTAAGGGATCTCAAGCCTGAAGTGCCGCGTATTATTCTCACAGGGTATGCTGATAAAGAAAATGCCATCAAAGCGATCAACGAAGTGGGGCTGTTTCAGTATATCGAAAAACCCTGGAACAATGATGATCTCTTGATCATTTTACGCAATGGCCTGGAAAGACAAAAGCTGATGAAAAAACTTACGGAAAAAATTGACCAGATTAACCAGGCCTATGGAGATTTACAAAATATTCAGCAAGAGATTGTCAAAACATTCATCTAAAATCAAAAGCAGATTACAGCTCTTAAACTGCCTGCACCTTGCAGAACGCAGGTGGACAACGCTCTCGCAAGGAGAACGTCAACGAATCCTGATTGCAAGAGCCCTTTTCAACGATCTCGATCTGCTCATTCTTGACGAACCTTGCGCTGGCCTTGATCCGGTCGCAAAAGAAGGCTTTTTATCTTATATTTCATTTATATCACAACAATTTTACTCTCCCAGGATCATTTATATCACACACCATGTGGAAGAAATCATCCCGGCATTTACTCATACATTGATTATAAAGGACGGAACCATTCTCAAAGCAGACCCGACCACAAACGTACTTTGCAGTGAACTGCTCTCACAAGCCTATGGAGCTCCAATCCAACTCTGTAAAAATGACAAACGTTTTCAATTGACTGTTGCTCTGGAAGAAGGGAAAATGTATGAACAATAAAAGAATAAATCTCAAAGATTTTCCTGGCACTTTTTGGGTTGCCAACACGCTGGAAATCTTTGAGCGCATGGCCTGGTATGGTTTTTTTGCCGTTTCCTCCCTTTATATCACCGGTACGATTGAAAGCGGTGGTCTGGGGTTCAGCGATGAGGATCGGGGCGTGCTGCAGGGTGTAGTCACCTTTTTTCTCTATCTGTTTCCTGTGGTCACCGGTGCACTTGCAGATCGGTATGGATTTAAACGCATGCTCATCGCTGCATTTCTGGTTCTGAGTCCTGCTTATTATCTCTTGGGACAATTTAAAACCTTTCCAACATTTTTTATGGCCTTTATGCTCGTGGCACTGGGGGCGGCCATGTTCAAGCCTGTTATTATAGGAACAGTATCCAAAACAACCGACGACCGGACCTCTTCGATGGGTTTTGGCATATTTTACATGATGGTCAATATCGGTGGGTTTATGGGTCCTATTGTCGCAGGAATCGTCAGAGGATGGGACTGGTCCTATGTGTTTGTCGCCTCTGCGATATGGATTGCGATTAATCTTGTATTGGTGACACTGTTTTTTAAAGAACCCACGACAGAACATCAATCCTCCGGCAAAAGAAATCTGAATCGTGTACTTTATGACATGGTAGAGGTGCTGGGTAATGGCCGTATGTTTCTGTTTGTATTTGTTTTGCTGACAGTGCTCGTCTTGGGAAGCAAGTATACTTCATCAGAATTCATCACCTGGACGCATATTCTCCTTGTCTGTATCTTTTGGACAGTACTGAATTTTTTCGTCGATGCTTTTTTCAAGAGACGAAAGAAAAATAAGCCATGGTTTTTGCAGCCCATGCGCATCGGAGACTGGCGCTTTGGGCTCTTTCTTTTACTCATGTCTGGATTCTGGACTTCATTCAATCAAATTTTCTATACCTTACCGCTGTACATTCGTGATTTTGTCGACACATCCGATCTTATGCATGTTCTGGCCACACCTTTGAATGCATTGGGTTTACAGGATTGGCTGCAAAATGCAATGGCCGTACAGGGTCAGGTCAATCCTGAATACATTATAAATATCAATGCAGGTGCGATTATTGTGTTTCAAGTTTTGGTTTCATATCTCGTCTCACGCCTGAAACCTTTTACGACCATATTTTGGGGTGTCAATGTCACGGTGATCAGCTTTAGTATTTTGATTTTCGGAACCGCAGGCTGGGTGGTGGTCGCAGGCTTGTTGGTGTTTTCGTTCGGTGAGATGATGGCCAGCCCGAAATCCAAGGAATATACCGGCAAAATTGCACCACCTCACAAAGTGGCTCTGTACATGGGATATTTTTATTGGTGCGTTGCTCTGGGCAACCTGTTTGGTGGTATTTTGTCAGGACAGTTGTATGCCCACTTTGCCCGCGATATGGGGAGACCCGACCTGATGTGGGCGATTTTTGCTGCATTAGCACTGATTACCGCTTTGGCGATTTGGTTCTATGATCGACTGGTTATTAAAAAACATCTCGTAGAACAAAGATGACGAGGTGATTCTGTTGCAACCATTGACATTATCGTCAATTCAAAAACACCACTTTTTCTTTTAACATCATTCAAGGAGAGAGAACATGCGCAAAAACGGGGCCAACCTTTTTTTCTTGGCAACAATTTTTGTTCTTGCCACGCTGGCATGGTCACAAACCAATGACCTCTGGCAAATACACGACATGGATCGCCCACGACCAGAAATTATTTCGCCGGGCACAGCCAGCACTCAAGAAAGGCCTGGCAAAGCACCCTCTGATGCCATTGTTCTTTTTGATGGCCAGGATCTTTCTCAATGGCGATCAATGGATGGTGCTCCCGCAAAATGGGTCGTAAAAAACAATGTCATAGAAACGGTCAAAGGAGCAGGTTACATCCGCAGTTATCGGGAATTCGGCAGCTGTCAGCTACACATAGAATTCTCAACCCCTTCTCCGGCTTTTGGTAGCAGTCAGGGCCGCGGAAACAGCGGCGTATTCCTCATGGGCAGGTATGAAGTCCAGGTACTGGATTCGTATGACAATATTACCTATGCGGACGGCCAAGCCTCTGCTGTCTATGCACAGTATCCACCACTCGTAAACGCCAGCCGCCCGCCGGGACAATGGCAAACATATGACATTGTCTTTAGACGCCCTGTTTTTGATCAAGAAGGTACGGTACAACGACCTGCAGTTATGACTGTTTTTCATAATGGTATTCTCGTTCAAGATCATGTCGAACTGACAGGCCCTACGGG
>CAYNUX010000028.1:0-19204 GCA_964400115.1 uncultured Cytophagia bacterium | reverse complement strand
GGCCATCCGCCCTGGTTTCTTGAAAAAAACCAAGCCAACTATATGATTGCAATGTTGGAACAGACCCACTCTTTCTTCCCACAAATAAAAAATGATATTGACAAACTCTATCCGGGCAAAGATGAATATACCTTTTTAATTCGACAACAAGTTCAATCCGACAATAACCAGACGTGGCAAAATCAAACATTATCGTTGGATCCAGAATCGCGGGCAGAACCTGATTATTTGATCTCTGATTTTCAGATTCAACGATTGACAGAGTTGCCTTTGGCCAACCACTCTATTCAGGCCGATGTTCTCATGCTCCCCAGCCCTGTTGAAGGAAAAGAGCAGCCGTTTTTTCCGTTTATCTGTATTCTTTTGGATATTGATAGCGGTATGGTTGTGGGAGAAAAAATGCTCGATACCCCCAAAGATAGACCGTCGCTCTTATCCGCTTTTGCCAATGCTCTCGTGGAAGAAATTATCACCTTAAAGAGCTGTCCGGAAAGTATAATTTTGCAATATCCGAGATTGGTGAATTATCTAAATCAAATTCCGGATGTCCCATTCAACGTTTTCCATGAACAGGAAATGAGCGAGATGAGAGACTTTTATGAGCATATGATCGAGTTTATGAATCCCCCGCCTTTACAGTAATCTATTCTGACTTTACAACACTGTAAGAATAAGCAAGCATTTAACTTTTGAACACTTGGAGGTAATAATGAAACGACGTGATTTTTTGGCAACAGCAGGGGCTGCAAGTGCCGCCGCATTGAGTATTCCATCAGGGATGGCTGCTACAGAACATTCTCAACAGTTTATCGAATTGCGAGAATATGAAATGATGCTGGGCGGAGGAAAGAAGCGCTTACAAGATTTTATCGAGAAAGCAGCCATTCCCGCCTGGAATCGATTGGGGATTCAACCCATTGGCGTATTTACACCTCGCTATGGCCAAAATCGTCCCACCTTATATGTGCTTTTGCCACATCCCCATATAGAGTCAGTGGCGACCTTGAACGATCGGATGGTAAAAAATGAAAAATTTCTTCAAAAAGGTGCCGATTTTCTCAACACCGAACTCTCCAAGCCGGGTTATGTACGTATAGATAGCACCTTGATGCGGGCATTTAGCCACCTGCCCAAAGTTCAAGCCGTCACCGATGCCAAGACCAGAGTTTTTGAGATGCGTATCTATGAAAGCCATAGCCTTCTCAAAGCGAAAAAGAAAATTCACATGTTCAATGAAGGCGGAGAAATCGATATTTTCAAAAAAACAGGACTCCATCCGGTCTTTTTTGGCGAAACTCTCATCGGTCCCCGTATGCCAAATCTGACCTATATGCTTGGTTTCGATAATATGGACCAACGGGATAAAAACTGGGATCAGTTCCGCAATTCACCCGAATGGAGCGAACTCAAGGTAAAACCTGAATACAGCGATACGGTTTCCAATATTACAGATATCATTCTTTCTCCCACATCTTTTTCACAAATATAAACACCCGGGCCAGTCCTGATGGATTGGCCTATTTTTTTTGTTCAAAGTGGAAATAGTATCATTCAAATGCGGAGAGTAAGCGTGTGGTTCAATCACAGCAGTAATCTTGTTCTGATTATCGCTCTTTTTGGTTTTGCTTGTTCCACTCATCAGGAACTCGAAACGAGCGATTTCAACTTTAACGGCCCCCTTGGCTCAGAGGGAGCAACCATTGAAAAAATCGAAAAAAATACTTTTCGAATAACCCTCGGGCATGCACCGAATCACGAAAATTGGGCAAATATGGTCCAGTTCGAAATTATGCAGCATGCAAAAGGCAATGATCTCACGCTGGTCGTGGTGTTCAACCAGGGGAATTCATATGCATTTAACGATTATTTCTATTCCTGGTCCCATGACGGCGAAATTTGGCATCCCATCCATTGGCAACAAAAAGAAAAGGACTCAGCCAAGGGAGACACCCTGATCTTTCCGGTTTTTGAAAAGGACAGAGTGATAGTTGGCCATCAGGTGCCTATGCCATTTGAAAAAGTTCTCGAGATCGTTAAAAATGCCGAATCCAACCCATATGTCAAGGTATTCAAAGTAGGGACATCTCTGGATGACCGTCCTTTGCTCCGATTGACCGTTACCGATGAATCCGGTACCATCCCTGCCAGCAAACGCTGGGTACATTATATAAGCAACCAGCATCCCGGTGAGCACAACAGCCAATGGCGAATGGTGGGTATGTTGCGTTGGTTGTTGAGTGTAAAGGGAGTTCTGACCAGAAAAAATTCTATTGTTCATTTTGTGTTTATGATGAGCCCGGATGCACCTTCTCATGGATGGTACCGCACAAATGTCCAGGGCGTAGACATGAATCGCTCATACAGAGTCAAAGGGGCAGATAAAAACGAGCAGGCTCACGAAGCTTTTCAATGGCAAAAAGATTTGCAGTCCATTATGGAATCAAACTCGCCCGTGACTACCTTGTGGGGAATGCACACCTGGCAAGGCCCTGTGGAACCCATTATCATTCCCGGACCAGAGTTTGGTCAAGAGTTGGATTCCTGGGAGGCATTTCGGGATCTTGTCGAAAACAATGATACACCGGATTTGATCGAACCCTTGAGACAACGAAAAGAACCCGGTAATCCGACACATTGGACCAATGGTCCACATATCCAGTACGGTATTACGACAATTTTATGTGAAGGCGCAGGCAACATTTATACGAAAGAGGAAAACATTGAATCCGGCAGGATTCTGATGCAAAGCATTGCAGAATTTTATCATTGATATCAATAATTGCAAAAAAATAGAGTGCTGCAAAGGTGAAATTTACATCTGCATAGTGTATCGTGTGAGAGGGTAAAGACGAGTAAATATGCAGTTTATAGAAATGAGACGATCATGCGTCCACTAGAACGGATTCCTTCACTGATCATTTTTCTTTCAGCTGCTTTATTATTGTGGATACAAACCCATCTAACCATTCCATATTTGAGCCAGACCACAGGGCATGAACCTGTTCTCTATTGGTTTCTAATCGGGGGGCTGGGAGTATTTTTTCCATTAATAATTTTAGCCTGGATTCTTTTAATCAAAAAAGATGCGTTCAAGAATCGCCGTTGGGGGGTCTCGCGATTATTCTTTCGCGGCATGAATAAATCAGACTGGTTTTGGACAATTGGTTCGATCATGGTCATTGGTTTACTGTCCGCCGCTCTTCTCAAAGGCCTGCAGATCGTGTACGGGCCCATAAATCACAACCCCCCGTTCATGCGCTTTATCCCTCCCGAATCAAGACAATTGGAATTCCTGGCCTTATGGTTTCCTTACTGGATTCTCAATATTATGGGCGAAGAAATTTTATGGCGCGGCGTAATGCTTCCGCGTCAAGAGATGGTGTTAGGACGACTGGCCTGGCTTGTGGCATGGTATCGGATGGTCAATTTTTCATATCGCCTTTGGGTGGAAACTTTTGATCATTATGCTCCCGATCCTTTTTGTTCTGCCTTTTGTCGTCCAAAAACGCAAAAACACATGGATCGGAGTAATAATCCACGCTGCCATCAATGGGCCCAGTTTTATCGCCATAACCTTGGGTTGGCTCTAACGACTAATTGCCATAGAACCCAGAGCGCTTTCGCTCAATCGATGAGATCAAAACCCAGATTGAACATGCCTTTGTCAACCAATGGCACAGTCAGATCATCGACCGGATCATTGTGAAGGTATACCAGTGCTTGTGTTTCAGGAAAGCGTTCACAAAAAAGTGTAATATCTTCTGGCGACATGATCATAAATGCCGTCGACAAGGCATCACTTGTCGCAGCATCTGCCGTGGATGCCCACGCAGCCAACTTGCCCGTTACCGGCTTGCCCAATTTGGGATGCAGAATATGCTTTCCTTTTCGCAAACCAGACCCACTCAAAGCACGATCCTTTAAGGCCAGCTTTACCACAGTATTCTTATAATCACGCGGATCGGTGATCGTAATGGGCCAACCCTCCAGGTCAGGTAGAGTTCCCATGGCCAGAGCCGAACTGCTTCCCCCATGAATTAAAGCGTTTGACACATCCCATTCTGATAACATCTCTTGGACGATATCCAAAGCATAGCCTTTGCCAAAACCTCCCAAATCCAATCGCATATTTTCTTTTAAAATCCCTATAGCCATTTGCTCTTCATCGATAACGACCCATTCCATGCCAATACGTTCACGAGCCTGGGAAATTTCCGTTTGCGAGGGGGTGCGCAAGGTTTTGTCGGGATTTAGCCAGGCCTCATACAACGGTCCGATGCTTATATCAAAAGCACCGTTCGTCTCTTCATAGAGCTCTTTGCATCGTTTAATGCAGTGAAATGTATCAATACCCACACGAACCGCACGCCCGGCAGGTAAGGCGTTAATACGTGATATATCGCTGTTCGGCAAAAAACGGCTCAAATCCTGTTCCAGGCGATCCAGTTCTGTAAAGGCAGCAAAAACCGCTTGCTGGGCATAGGCTTCATCCTGATGTGTGATAAAGATTTCCCAGACCGTGGCCATGGCATGGTGAGAGTAGCGTCGGGCAGATAATTCCTGCCCCTCGTTGATCCCCATCAAAGATATGGAATGACCAAAATCTTGCATTAAAAAACACCTCGAGTAATAATCGAAAAGAGTCAAATTGTTCTTTGATCTTCATTCAACATTCCGGCACTGAATGAACTCGAAAGATTTAAGAAGGTTCTTCCTGGCGTTTAAAGCGCTCCCAAAGCCAACCTACAACGTACCCCCGCATCTCGACCCCGGCTCGTAGCTCGGTATTTTCATCAAACAATGGGATATAAAGATTGCGCTCTCCTGGAGGCGGTATTTCGTAAATTTTGTGTAAAAGCTGTTCTTCTACCGCAGGCTTGGAAACCATAAGGGGCGCCAGCGGGGTTTCAAGGGGGACTGTGGTCCAGTAGCCTACCCGGGAATAGGAACGAAGATACCATGGAAATGGCCAATAATCACCACCCGGAGCAATAATATCAATGTGCATATGCCTCCCCTCTGGATGGGCATCAGCCATCTCGTCGATCCAGTGAACCATATGATAAATATCTTTGCTGGTGTGGCCATATACATAGGGGTTTCGCGGATCAGCATAATTCTCATAATTGAGATCATAGGACACCCAACCCCAATACCCGAAAAAGAGCGTAAAAAGGGCAACAAGGACATAGCGAAAACGGTATCCGCGTATCTTTTGCCAGATTCGAACGGTTGCCGGAGCAGCGAGGACAATGAATCCGTGGTAAAATCCCAGCATACTCCAAGGAGTTTTGTAGGGAATGGCTGAATAGATGACAACAAGTGTCAGTGTATACCATGCCCAAAAACGGAAAAACAGATCGGATGGCTCAGCGGATCGTCTAAAGAGATACATTGCAATACCGATAAATCCGAGGATGACTAAAAATCCTTCGCTCCACATAAAATTTCGCGAAGGATTAAATAAAAGCCAGACCAGATATTGATACCAAGGATAGATATGGACTTGATGCCCCCCGGTTCCGCGATCAAAATAGGTCACAAAGGTATAGACCGAATCGATGATACCCTGCGGATACGAAAAAAACAAAGAAAACAGCGTCATAGAAACCGCGGCTGCTGCCACAATACCCAAAACGATATGCTTGGTATTGATAGTCGGTAAGGATGGCAATGTTTTTCGCGTGGGTAACCAGACGCCTGCAATCGACCCTATAAGCATAGCAAACCAGGCCAAGATACAGGTTTCTTTGGTCGCATGCATCATGGCGATGGCAATACCGACCCCGAGCATCCAAATCAATTTCGGCGTTTGCAAATATCGATACATGGCCATAATAGCCATAAAAGAAAAGGTAACCAGCAGAATCTCCTGGATATAATAACGACTAAAAAAAACCAGGGCAGGCGACAGCGCTGTATAGAGTGCAATGAGAAAAACCAGACGAATACTCAAGGTGCGAATTCCCCAAAAAATCAAGAGAACCAGCAACACCCCAAAAGCCACTGGAACGATTCTCAGGGTAACCTCGTTTGTTTGCGCCAAACTTGAAGCAGATTGAAACCAGGACGGCAAAAGTGTAAAGTAATTTAGCGTGGGACCGTGATATTCATAGGGATCATACTGATAATATCCTTCTTGAAGGAGAGAGCCGAATTTGACGGCATGAACTGCTTCATCCGTATGCATAGGGCGCTGCGTCAAGTGGGGCAGACGCAGCGCTAATGCAAAAACAAGAACGAAAAAACCTGCAAGCCAAAATTTTGAGTGCATTCTCTACTCGGCAGGTTTTCCAAATACAGCCAATTCAATCCAATGATTCAGGTCATTGCTATTGTTTCCATTGCTATAGCAACGAACATAACGACCCTGCACTCCTTTGGCATCGACAAGCTTTCCTTCGGATGTTTCTACAAAGTGCCAATCTTCACCCACACCCAAGCCGGCAGAGTTGTCGAGATCATTGTTATACAAAGTTTCGACATTGGTTGTAAAATCCGGGTCATCAGCAACTTGTACGATGACATCAAAATAAACGCGTGGTTGTTTGTGAAAATGCCACATGATGATGGCATAGATATTGTGTTTCTTTTCCAGATCAACGGTGATGTGCTGAAGAAAAGGTCCCAGTTCCACATAGCTGCCATCTGAGGCTTCCTTGTCCCCATCTGTAACCATATCGACTTCACCGATCACCGGCATATCATCGCTCGCTGTTACCGGCTTGTCAGCGGCAACGTTCACAGTTCCCTTGGGTGCCATAAAAGGTGGACGAGCTTTGCCAGTGGGTTTTTCGAGTTTAGGGATATCCATAGGTGTTGGAGTACCGATAAACATAGGCTTGGGGAGATCGATCTTTATGGGTACCATTTCCTGTGCAACTGCCTGCAGGGAAAAAGCAAGAACAGACATGACAACGATGGCCATGATAAGGCGTTTAGACATATGTCCTCCGAATTTGCATCCTGTTTTTCTGATTGAACATTTAGCTTAATTACAAACCTTGCAAAAAACAATTTTTTAATATACAAATTATATTGAAAACAAGAAACCCCTTTTCTGCATTAAAGTTATTGTCATGGTCTTAAACCTGCCAACAACCGGTCTGGTTCCCGAAAATTATCAATTTCAACCGGAAAAGTTTTATTTTGCCCAGAGAGGTAAAAAAACAACCCATACAGTAAAAAATTCCCCGGATAAACACTGTGAGTGACGTGCAGTACAGATATCATCCGGGGAATCGGTTATCGATCATGATGTTTATAAAGATTAGAGGCTCCAGCCATCACGATATTCCATATGCAAAAGAGCGTCGGCTTCCGGCAGATTGGTAATTTTACCGGTCTCACCATCATATTCCAGATGCATATTCTTGTCAGCGACCTGAGCGGCTACATTGCCAAGCATCATGGTTTCGGTCAGAGGACCGGAATAATCAAAACTGGTTGTTGCCAGTTCTTTTTTACCCGTTCGAATGGCTTCGAGCCACTCTTCATGGATGCCGGGTGAACGAGGTATGGTCTGATCAGGTTTTCCGACTTGTTTCATAAATGTTTCAGGTATAAGACGAGGATTGCGACCATAGGTTCCGCACATCAGCTTTCCTTTTGTACCGACGAACAGGACCCCACCCCCACCGTCACCCATTCGACGGCCCGGCTCCAGATCAACAGGTCGAGGTGCTTTCAATCCACCATCATACCAGTGCATGGTTACCGGAGGCATTCCCTCGCGAGCGGGAAAATCGTAGGTAACGATTTCTGCCATTGGCGGCGAATCTTCAGTGTATGGTGTAGAGCTGGCTTGAACTCTGGTGGGATATTTTAATTTTAAAGGCCAATAAGCGTGATCCAGAATATGAGCGCCCATATCACCCAATGCACCTGTACCGAAATCCCACCATCCTCGCCATGAGAATGGAACATAATCGGGATGATAAGGCCGCCATTCAGCTGGCCCTAACCATAAATTCCAGTCTAATGTCGGTGGGACGGACGGAATTTCCTTCGGAGCCATCTGCCCCTGGGGCCACACAGGACGATTGGTCCATACATGGACTGTAGTGACATCGCCGATTGCACCCTGCCAGATCCATTCATTAACCAGACGTCCGCCTTCCTCGGCGTGCCCCTGATTCCCCATCTGGGTAATAACACCTGCTTTTTGAGCTGCTTTTCGTAATGCCCGAGCTTCATAAACGGTATGAGTCAAAGGTTTCTGTACAAATACATGTTTACCCATTTTTATCGCCATCATGGCAATGACGGCATGGGTATGGTCGGGTGTGGAAACCGTAACAGCCTCGATATCTTTTTCTTTTTCCAGCATTTCTCGGAAATCTTTGTACCATTTTGCTTTGGGAAAAAGATCGGGGATGGTGACTTTTTCATCGCCGTGCGGTTCTGTTGCACGTACCTCATCCACATCACAAAGAGCGATGACGTTTTCGTCCTTCATGGCACGGCTGTCGGAAAACCCTTTCCCGCCAACCCCAACACATGCGATATTGATCTTATCGCTCGGTGCTTTTTGATTTGGTCCGCCCAACACATGCCGTGGAACCACAGTGATGGTCGCTGCAGTGGCAGCAAACCCGCCTACAAATTGCCTGCGGGAAACTCCCGTGCTCTCCAATGGGGACGATTGATTCTGTTTGTCCATCTTAGTCCCTTTCATGATTGAATTAGATGATTATTCACCAACTTGGTACTTGCCCTCGAATTCTTGTTCTCAGGAATCCCTTTACCGGGCGACGCTAGTCAACACGCTGTTATGACAACTTGTCTTTTAAACACCAAGTAGTTCAGATTAATTAAACCGGTTTATACAGCTAGTAATTATTGTATTGATTTTTATTTTTTTATTCAAGGCTTTTTTAACCTTGCAGGACGTATACGAAACTAATTAATTCTCTCCAAAACATTTTTTGCATCCTCGCGAATATTGGGATTTTCAACTGTCTCTAATACGCTCTGTAACGCCGCTTTTGCCTCTTGAGGATGTTCACGTCGAATAGAGTCCGAAATCTGTACAATTGCTGCACCTGCCTCGTTAGCGACATCACTTATTTTTATATAGTCCACAGCCGCATTCAAAGGGGTTAAACTTTCCAGTTCACCCAGACCGGCAAGAATCATTCGTTTTTCATTGACCTGATCTGCGATCTGCATGGCTTTTTGCAGCATAGCTGTTTTTTCTTCATCAGAGTGTTCTTGATCATTACGAACAAGCCCGATATAGCCCCGTAATGCAAGGACCTTGACGCGGGGACTGTCGGTTTTTTCAGCCAGGTTATAAAGTTCCTCTGCGGGTGCAAAACTGGGCCAATCAGAAAGAGCACGAACGGCTGCCACGACTGTCTCTTCATCTTTACTGACCAGAGCCTGACGCAGAACATTGAGACCATTGGGATCTCCGATTTTTCCCAAAACGCGCATCAAAGCGATGCGATCCTGTGGAGCATCTGTATTGTTTAGTTTTTGCAAGACCAAATCACCGCGCTCTGTTGGCTCATCGATCTGAGAAGCGACCTTGGCAACGCTCAACACTGCAGCCTCGGTCTCTGAATTGCTTTTAGCACTCACAAGGACATCCAAAAGGTTATTCAAATCTTCAGGTTTGGAAATATCTCCGAGCACTTTGATAGCAGCACTTCGGGATGCTGGATCGCCCTGACTGCTAATGGTCAATAACACAGGAACAGCGGACGTGATATACCTTTCACTGACTGCATTGATCAATTCAACTTTGACTTTGGTCTCAGTGTTTTCGATTCCATCCAACACTGCCTGGTCGACAGAAGAGGCAGGCATTCGCGCCAAAGTGACGCGGGCTTGATCTGCTTCGTCCTTGTCAGCAGTCGCTGCAATTTTGGCTACTGGAATAACGACAGAAGCATCTCCGAGCGGAATGAGCGCCTGGAGGGCAGCATTTTTAACCTCTGCATTTTCTGCATCCAATGCTTTTACAGCAAGTGGTTGATAACTGTCATCATTCAGGTCTGCCAGTGCAGCGAGCAATTGAACTTGAAATCGAGGCGCCAGCTCATCGAACACAGGTTCGAGTTCTTGAACAGGAATTTTGGGAGACTCTCGTAAAAGATCGATGGCCGCGGAAGTAATCGCAGCAGATTCGTCTTTCATTGCATTGAAAAGGATGCTCGTTGCATCATCTGTACGGATGTTGACCCTACCCCGCAAGGCAGCCACACGAATCGGTGCAGGCGATTCGGATTCGTAAAGCATTGAATAGATCTCTTTTGCTTGTTTGACCTCGCCATTTTTCAATAAATTATCAGCACAAAGCAACAATCCGTCTTTTATGGCGATTTCTGCACTGCCCGTAGCCCTTTTCTGAGCTCTCTTTAAGGCTTTGGCAGCCTCTGATCCATCAATTTTTCCCAAGGCAGAGGCAGCGGCCTGAATGGTGAGCTGATCACTCTTTTCGAGTAATGCACTTAGAGATTTGACACTTTTTTTAGAACCTCGTTTGCCCAATGAATTGATCATCCCTATGCGAGTTCTTCCATCGGTTTTTTCCAGGGCAGCGAGTAAGGCCTGCTCTACATCCTGGCTGGGGATACGTTCCAGGGCATATCTGGCCATGTCAGCGGTTTCGTCGTTCATCAGCATGTCTTGCAAAACAGGTACAGAAGCATCTGTTCCCATTATGCTGAGCTTACGACAGATAAATTGCTTTGCAGGCAAAGTGGCATCCGATTTGAGAAAATCAATAAACATGTGCTCTGCCGCAATACGGGTTTGCTCTGAATCAATATCCACCAAAAGATCAGAAAGTTCACTCAAAGGCTCCCTGCTCATGCCATACTCATACCATTGGATTTGTTCAAGCAATCGCGCAATCTGTTCTTCTGCCTGATCCACGGCGTTTGCCGGAGTAACTTGTGGAGGCAATGCGTTGGCAAATGGAGCAGAAAAAGAGAAACCGAGCATCAGAATCAAGGAAATAAAAAGGGGTTGAATTTTTTTCATGTTATCACCCATATTTAGGTTTAATGAGCTATAATACGTTATTTACAGATGCCATGGATCGCGCATGGCATTACCCAACATTTCATTCGCAATCGTATCGCCGATGATCTGCTCTTTTTCTGCATCCCAGCGCAATTTACGACCCAATAGCATGGAAATCTGCCCCAGGTGTCCGGGTATTGCAGAGTGATGAGCTGTTTCACAGGGAGTCAGGGTTTCATGACGGCTCTTGACACAATCCAGAAAATTGCGCCAATGCCCCGGAGATTTGAACAGCTGTTTCTCTTCAGGAGCAATTTTCTCATTTAGCAGACTTTTAGGCTGAGCATCGATATTTCCGCGATTAACCCATACCCAGCCTTTTTCACCGATCCACTTGGTTCCGCTCCGAATATCATCATACCCCCCGGCTATAGTCATTTTGATATCCTGGGGATATTTTGCTTCAATGCGATAGCGTGAAGCACTGTTATAATACCCTTTGTTGGGATATTCACCGACACCATCGATTTCCAGAGGACCGTTTTTATCGAATCCCAATCCCCAATGTGCAATATCCACATGATGACCAACCCAATCCATAAGTTGACCGCCGCCATAGTCCAGTATCCAACGCCAGTTTTTATGCAATCTCGAGACTGCAAAAGGATGATAAGGAGCAGGGCCGAGCCAAAAGTCATAATCCAATTCCGCCGGAGGAGGCTTTAGCTCATCCTGGCCCTTTGTACCAGCAAAGTCGGTATGGCCGGATGGCAGTCCGACCTGTACAGTATGAATTTTGCCAATACGTCCGTTGCGGACCAATTCACAGGCAAAGCGGAAATTCGCTTCTGAGCGTTGCCAGCTGCCCGTTTGCCAAATGCGCTCGTATCGCCTCACCGCATTGCACATGGCTCTTCCTTCCATCAATGAATGCGACAAAGGCTTTTCAGCATAGATATCTTTTCCTGATTTTGCGGCCATAACAGCCGGAATAGCGTGCCAGTGATCGGGAAGACCCAGCATGACGGCGTCGATATCTTGGCGTTCCATTACCGTTCTAAAATCGTTATAGGTGACGCAATCCTTATTACCATATTTTTTATCTACTTTGTTTTTTGCCTGCAGGAGATGATTTTGATCGACATCACAAACCGCCAGGATTTGTGCGTCCGGTTCTTCAAGAAACCTCTCTAAATTGCTGGTTCCCATCCAGCCTACACCAATACATGCCATAGTGATGCGGTTCGAAGGAGCGATCTGACCATTTTTCCCCAACACAAATGATGGAACAATAGTAGGAGCAGCCAGCCCGGCAAGAGTCGCGCCTGAAAGTCGTTTTATAAACCTGCGCCTTGTCAAAGATTTGGGTTGTTTCATATTGATCTCCTAATGGTTACGATATACTCCAGGGGCTACGCTTAGACCGATCTCGTAACCGGTTGGCCTCCGGATCATTGATAAAAGATTCTTTGTCAGGATTCCACTCAAGAGGTCGATTCAGTTGGACGGCCAAATTGCCAAGATGACAAACCGAAACCGACCGGCATCCGATTTCTACATCACATATGGGATGTTTTCTCGTCCTGATGCAATCCAGCCAATTTTGTTTATGATTATTGCTATGATATAGACGAATATCACGGGCATTGATTGGCTGGCGTACCAATTTTTCAGGCCACGTCTTAATATAGCTGCGGTTGACCGCAACCTTGCCTTCGGTACCTGTAAAAAGGATTAAATTGTCTTCGATATCGGCAATCATTTCTACGCCATTAGCGTATAGGTAAGTTAATCGGGTTCTATCTTTTCCATTAGGCGGAATGATTTTAACGGGGCCACTATGATCCATACCCAATCCCCACTGAGCGATATCAAAATGATGGGCTCCCCAATCAGTCATCCCCCCTCCTGAATAATCACGATAGTCGCGCCATTTGGGCCAACCCGTAAACGAAAAGGGAGGAGCGAGAGTGGAATGATAAGGCCGCCAGGGTGCAGGACCCAACCACATTCCCCAGTCCAATTCAGAAGGAACAGGCTCAGCAGGCAAACCGCATTCAACCGGGTGGGCAATAAATCCGGTACGGATACTGACATTGACCTTTTTAATCTCACCGATATAGCCATTGCGAACCAGTTCACATGCATAACGGAACTTGTTATCCGACCTCTGCATACTGCCTGTCTGAAAAACTCTTCTATATTTGCGCACGGCATTGACCATTGCCCTCGCTTCATAAAGTGTCAAGGACAAGGGTTTTTCGCAGTAAATGTCTTTACCCGCCTCGGCAGCCATGATGACTGGAATGGCGTGCCAGTGATCGGGGGTAGCAATGATCACGGCATCGATATCCGCTCTTTCAAGAACTCTCTGAAAATCAGCATAAGCATCACAAGAGTGATAGGCGGCACCTGATTCGTTTGAATAGTGGTCATTTACCATTTTTTGGGCGTTCTTTTTTTTCAAGACATCCACATCACACACGGCCAATACTTGGGTCCCGGGGGTGTTCAAAAATCCTCGCAGCAGACCACTCCCCTGCTTTCCTACCCCGATAAAACCAAGAGTAATTCTGTCAAAAGCGCTCATTGTTTTCGCCCGACTTGCAAAAGGAATTGACGCAGAGCCTACAGCTGCACCCATCACGTTAAGAAAATGTCGTCTTGTGATGTCGAGATTCGTGAATTTTTTCATATTCTGCCTTTTCTGAAAAATTATCATTGTAACAGACTCGTACAATATAGAAATTTATGATGATAATATAGATGGACTCTATTTTAATGAAAAAAACAAAAAAACCAAACAACTTTTATCAGATATTGCAAAATCGGAATAAAATGTTATTTTAAGGAATAACCACAGAAAGGCAAAATAATGGATCTGTCTCTCATCATCCCCGCATTTAACGAGAGCGCCAAAATCGATAATGACATATGCGCGGCAAACAACTTTTTTCTTGCCCACCAATTAAAGGGAGAAATCCTGGTCATTGATGACGGCAGTAAAGATGACACTGCCCTCAAGGCTCAACGTGCAGCAGACAACGTAGCTACAGAGGTTCATGTATTACGCCTGAAACCACATCATGGCAAAGGTTTTGCCGTGCGAACAGGAATGCTTCAAAGTCGGGGCGCTTTTGTCATGTTTGCCGATAGTGGCCTCTGTGTTCCCTTTATCTATGCATTAAAGGGCATAGAAATCCTTCAATCTGGAAAAGGCGATATTGCGCATGGCTCGCGCAAACTCAAAGAAAGCGTTATTCATAGACCTCAGCCCTGGTTTCGACGAGTTATCAGCCGGATAATGCGGCTCATTTTTATCTATGGATTGAGAATTCCCAAACTTTCAGACACCCAGTGCGGATTTAAAATTTATCCGGGTGAAATAGCAAAAGCTCTATATGCATCAAGTCGATGCGATGGATTTCTGTTTGATATAGAAATCATCGCCCTTGCCCAGAAAAAGAGATACCACATCGCCGAGTTTCCCATAGAATGGACGGCTGACCTGGACAGTCGTCTTTCTCCGATTAAAAGTTTTAAAAATATTTTTAAAGAATTGATAGGAATTCAAAAGACTCTTAAAATGATCCGCAAAAATTAAGTCAGGCGAACATTATTTCGTGGCCGATCTTTTATTGCAGCACCCAGCATACTGGCTGCAATGTGCTGGACAAGCTTTAGAAATTTGCAGCAAAGTGTAGAAAACTCTTGTTTCAATATTGAATTCATGAAGAAAAAAAGTTGTACAAACTTGCTCTACTTGGTTCAGTCAATGGGGTTAAGAATGATTCAAAAAAGTGCAAAAATTCTTATTGTCGACGATGACCAGGCCACAAGTCAAATTTTGGCGAAAATCCTGAAAGGAGAAGGTCATCATGTTACATTGAGTTATTCAGGAAAGGAAGCCAATGATCGCATAAATGAGGATCCTCCGGAGTTGATCTTGATGGATTTACAGCTGCCCGACATGAACGGTATAGAGTTGGCCCATAATGTCATTAAAGCCACCCCGGAAACTCCAGTTATTCTCATTTCAGCCTATGCGACTGTATCAAAGGCGGTAATGGCAACCAAAATGGGGATTTATGATTTTTTAGAAAAGCCTTTCGGACGAGATCGAATCCTGTTGACCATTCGCAATGCGCTCTCGTGGCGAACGGCTCAACAGCAACTCTATCGTCTCAAACAGCAAACTTGTGCGTCCTATAAAATGGTTGGGCAATCTCCTGGCATCCAGCAAGTCTTTTCTTTGATTGAAAGAGTGTCTCCTTTGGATTCTCCTGTTCTGATTCTGGGTGAAAATGGAGTAGGAAAAGAACTCGTCGCCCTGGCCATTCACAATAATAGCAACAGGGCAGACAAACCGCTTGTAAAAATAAATTGTCCCGCTATACCCGAAACATTGATTGAAAGTGAACTTTTTGGTTACGAACGCGGTTCCTTTACAGGTGCTACATCGGAATATAGCGGCAAACTATTTCAAGCGGATAAGGGCACCTTGTTTCTGGATGAAGTGGGAGAGCTCTCTATTTCTGCTCAAGCCGATTTATTGCGCTTTTTGGAAAGCGGTGAAATTCAGCGTATTGGGTCCAGTGAAACCCGTATCGCGGATGTCCGAATTATTGCCGCGACGAACCGTGATCTGGAAAAATCTGTGGAAAAGGGAGATTTTAGAAAAGATCTTTACTACCGGCTGTGTGTCTTTCCTATATCGATCCCTCCGCTCAGAGAGCGTCGCAGGGATATTCCCATTCTCTTGAACCATTTTATATCTGAATATACGAAAAAGCACAGTACCCTGAAACCACAGCTCACACAAACTGCCCGCCATCAGCTCAATGGGTATTCCTGGCCGGGTAACATACGACAACTGCAGCACTTTGTGGAACGGATGATGATTTTATATAATGAGCCGGTCTTGAATATCGAACATATTCGTCCGCTGTTAAATGATTTTCAAGATCCCGATCAACCATCTCAAGGACTTGTGAGCCTAAAAAAAGCACGGGAAACTTTTGAACGCCGGTATATCACAACGGTTCTGGTAGAGACAGAAGGAAATGTTGCGGAAGCGGCCAAGATCTTGCAAGTAGACAGAGCCAATCTTTACAGAAAATTGCATCGTCTAAAAATAGAACTCAAACAGTGAAGTGACCCACCCGTCACTATGAACTGTGAAAGAATTTCCCATCCCAAAGATCCACCCGATACTTTTTCCTGAATTTTTATACCAATCGACAGAGAACCCACGCGAAGCGCCGGAGCATCTTGGCCAGGCATTTTTATCATAGTACCATTCCCTTCAAGATTTTCTCCCGAACACAACAAGATCACGGCTTTCTGCACTAAATGGAGTGCCTTGCAATGATCCATAAAACTTGAAATCCACAAATCCATTTCCTGTAAAGGCAAAAGTCAAATCTTCTTTTTTAAATGGCCTTAACAACGTACTAAAAAGGTCATGTTTGGGCGTATTTTCTTGCCATTCGATTTTCAGTACATTGAATCTGATCAGGGGAGATATAAAATCATAAAATCGTATTATTTCGCCTTGCTCTTGCTTTTGAATGCCAACAATCCTTTCCTTATCTCTGAGAATCTTGTCATAATTGAGTTGCTGTAAAAGCAGAAACCCATTATTCAAGAGTGCATTGTTCATTGCGTTTACAGATTGCAGCAATTCGCTCTCTTTTAAAATATGGGGTATAGTATTGCCCAAACAGAAAAGAGCATCGACTTTGACAGAAAGACGGTCCAGCTCGAGCATATCCATATGATGCCATTCTACCGGGCATTTTAGCCGTTCGGAATGCTCTTTAGCTCGGGCAAGCATTTTTTCATTGCTATCGACGCCATAGACCCGAACACCAAGCCGGCACAAGGCCAGGGTGTGCAATCCTGTACCACAGCCTATATCGATGGCCGAACGAATTTGATATTTTTCCACCCAGGGACTTAAAATTTCGATTTGCGTTTCAAGTCGGTTACTAAATTTTGTCATTTCATCATAGTCACCGGATAGCCGATCATAAAAGGATTTATTATTTTCAGACATTTTTATCTTATTTTTGAGTAAAAAATTATTTGGGCTCAGATTTTATCAAATCTTTCAGGCGATAATCCATACTCGTAATTTGTTCGGCCAAATCAGATACGGTTCTTTGCTGAAAAACACTTTTCAAATCATCACGAATAGATCCCCATTCATCATGCAAAGGACAAGGTTTTCCTTCTCCGCAGCCTTTGAGTCCCAGCACACATTGTGTGAAAAGATCCACCCCATCGATGGCAACGACAATATCGAACAATGAAATATCTGTACCAGAGCGAGCAAGCCGTACCCCTCCTTTAGGGCCTTTAAAGGATGCCAATAGGTTTTTCTGGGTTAAAATCTGTAAAATCTTGGTTAAAAAGTGAAAAGAGATATTTAGCTCCTTGGCGATTTCATTAATCGGAACAAATTGTCGCTCAGAATTGACAGCGATATACAATACCGCTCTGATACCATAGTCACATGCTTTGGAAAGTACCATACGCACCTATTTAAGAGTTTTATGTCTTAAATATAAGGTATTTTTCATTTTCAGTCAAGAGAAAAATCAGTGTATAGTTTCTAAAATATCTTGGCGCAAATAATCCTGCATGACCTGTTCCGAATCCAAACTATCCGGTGCCAACAGATACGGCCGATAATGGGTACTGAAACACCTCGCAAAAAATTCAGAACGTTCTTGAGCATGGTCGAGTCCTATTTTTTATCTTCTGTAAAAAACCGCTCGTATCGCTTTTGCAATTCACCATTTTGGATCGCTTTTCGTAATTCATCTGTAGGCTTGTCCATCCAGCTATGCAAGGAATTATAGAGCCGAACATTAGAGTCGAATTGATAATAATGACCATCGACAAAAACCTGGCCATGACAGGTTTTGCATACATTTTTCATACGATCGCGTTTTTCTTGCCAGTCTTTTTTATGTTTAGAAATCGGAGGTCAAAAGTATCCATGAAATACAGAGCCCCACATCGTGATTTGCGGGAACCTGAGAACTCGCTGGCATATGGCATGTGACACATGTCGGTGCGGCAAAACCCTATCCATCATTTTGCTTGCACAATGAAAAAACGGTTTGTATGTTCCAGGAACCAAGAGGTCTTTTAAATCACAAAAAGGCACTGGGTCAATCGACGTTTTTTTCTCGAGAGCATTCACCCCTTTTCGGATGCAAAAGCAGACCCGGTTATTATTAGATAAAAATAATAAATAAGCAAAAGATTCAGGAGGAATATCATGAGCATCACACAAAAGATGGCAGAGTTTACGCTGGGTCTCGATTATTCAGATATCCCTTCGTCAGCTTTACATCAGGCACGCCGCTTTACACTTGATAGCATAGGCTGTGCTTTTGCTGCCTTGAATAATCCGGATATGATCGCCGCGCATCGATACATTGCAAAGCTGGGCGGATCGCCGAATAGCACAATTATCGGTTCGGGTTTGAAAACCAATGCCGCGAATACAGCGTTTATGAACTCTTTGTTGGTGCGAGCGCTGGACTATAATGATATTTTTTGGGAGCAAGATCCGAGTCATCCTTCTGATATTCTTCCCGCCATTTGGGCGACAGCAGAACAGGCGAACCGGTCGACCAGGGATATCGTGCTGGCAAGTGTCATTGCCTATGAATTGGAATGTCGTTGGTGTTTGGCAGCGAAACCAGGTATTCGGGAAATCGGGTGGCATCATGCCAGTTTGACTCAATTCGTATCACCCTTTGTGGCGGGATTGATGCTGGAGTTAAACAGAGACCAGCTGATCGCTGCAGCCGGCATCAGTGGATCCAGCCATTTTACTTTGGGGGGAGTCGTGGCAGGGCACCTTACCAACATGAAAAACAGTGCCGACCCTATGGCTGTAGAAGCCGGAGTAAGGGCTGCTTTACTGGCATCCGAGGGATATTCCGGTCCTTTACAGGTTATAGAGGGAAAAGAAGGATTATTTGAGGTTATCAATAGCATCCAATGGGATTGCGGGATTCTGACCTCGTTTTCGGATAAAGACTTTATGATACTTGAATGCGGATACAAAGCATTTCCGACTGAAGCATTGACACATCAACCGATATCAGCAGCCTTACTCATACGTGAGAAACAGAATTTGTCACCTGGTGATATCCAAACAGTTTTGGTGGAAACCACGACCCGCGGGGCAGATATTCTATCCGATGCC
>CAYNUX010000027.1:12553-19451 GCA_964400115.1 uncultured Cytophagia bacterium | reverse complement strand
TTTTCCAGAGATAGCGAAAAATATTCGCATCTCCGCCAACGAACACACGACATTTCATGTGCGGCTGGATACTGTTTTTGGTTACTTTAATGGCCTGGTTCATCCCTGGGCAAATATCTATATCGATGATCAACTGATCGGCCAAACGCCATTACAAAAAGCCATCCCCTTATTGCCGGGTAAACATAGTGTTAAACTCGAAAACCCCGAGTATAAATCGATCACGGATATGATACATATCACCCAACAGGAGACATTGGTTTATCGGTTTAATTATAATCATTTGCTCAGCGATAGAACCGGGTTACCATAATCGCGGTATGAAATTTGCGTACCGTATATACATCCATAACTGGGATTGGTCTTGAAACAGAGTGTTAGACCGAACGAATATGATGAAATTACTCAAATATAAAATAATTATCCTGCTCGGCTCGTTATTTTTCCTTTTTGGTGAAAGCGTGGGGCAGATGTGGAAAGAGCTCCCTGCAATGCCGATCCCGGTGACGCAGGCCAGTGCCATCGCCCTGAATGATACCATTTATGTCGTCGGCGGGTTACAGGGAAAAGATCAAACACCCTCGACCCTGATTCAAACGTTTTATCCTCCGACCGAAACTTGGGGTGTTCTTACCGAGATGAAATATGCGAGGACTTTTCCCCTGGTCGCATCCCATGCAGACAAACTGGTGATTTTCGGCGGCTCTGAGGATCCGGACGGACAAAATACCCTCGAAGTGGTGGATCCCGGGAACCCGGCTCCGGTTATCAGTGCACAAGATCAAAATTTTTATCGACTCGGTGCCAGCGCGGCCATGCTGGATGACTGGCTCTATATGTTTGGCGGCTATCAGGGAAATCCGCTGCAACCCTCATCGTTACATTTTATCAGCGGACTCGCTCTTGACACATTTGCCGTCTCTTCCATCGATAGCACGTTTTTCAGCGGCTTTTTGCCTTTTGAACATTCCAGTGCTGCCTTGAACGGGTTGATCTATATGTTTGGCGGCGTGGTCAATACGATTTCTAACAAAGTGCTTCGTCTCGATACGGATAGCGGTTCTCTGGATCAGATGCCGTCCATGTTGACTACCAGAGCTAGCGGAGCTGCCGTCTCGGATGACCATCTGAATATCTATATCCTCGGCGGATATAACCAGCAACAAGCGGCACTCAAAAGTATGGAACAATATAGAATCTCGGGTAATTCTGTGAGCAGTTGGGGTCTTTCTCCCATGCTCTATGCACGCCGTGCCCCCTGTGCGGTCTATTATGAAGATACTATTTTTGTCTTTGGCGGAATAGATGAATATGGCCGGCTGGTGCAACCCGTAGAAGCGTATATTCAACACGCTACATCGGTCGAAAAAGAATCGGAATTTCCCCAAGACTTTGAATTACACCAAAACTATCCGAATCCTTTCAACCTGACCACAACCATTTCGTTCAAAATGCCACACCCCACTTCCGCAAAACTGGAAATCTATGCAGCCAACGGTCAATGGGTCACGACCCTTTTTGATAAAAAGCTCAACCAGGGTCGTCATCTTGTCGAATGGAAGGGTCTGGATAACCAGCAAAATCCTGTTCCGTCAGGAGTCTATTTTTACAAGCTCTCGACTCGTGAATGGACAAAAACTCTAAAATGTTTATTGATCAAATAGCATGCGCCAACTCTGCCTGACATATTTTCTGTTCCTCATCGCCGGTAACCTCGTTGCTCAATCCGGTTCTGATCCGTTGCTCACGGTGCTGCAGGAACATTATGAAAACTTTCAATACCAGGAGATTATCGATCTTGCCTCCGAAAAATTGCGCCAAGATTCCTTGTCTCCCGAGACCCGCATGCATATCCTGCACTTTAAGGCTTTAGCCCATTATGCCCGGGGGGAAATGGACCGGTCAATGGCAGCCTTTAACTCGCTATTACAGATCAATCCGGACTATAGCCTGGATGCAAGCAAATATTCTCCCAAAATCATCGAATTTTTTAATGATATCAAAACGAATTTTTTAGTTCGACCTCTTGTGGAACCCCAAACACCACCGGAAATCATCACCCACATCGATACCCTGCACGTCCCGGTTATGACGCCTCTGCCTGCACTCAAATCTTCGCTCCTGCCGGGATGGGGACAATGGTCAATGGGCGAAAAACGCAAGGGCTCGGTGCTCATGGGGGCTGCGTTGATCTCGTTGTCCGGTTCGCTCTATTATACCTGCCAGACCCGAGAACATGAACAGAATTATCTGAATTCCACAAAATTGCCTCAGATCGAGCAAAACTATGATCGTTATAACAGCAGCTATCGGAAACGCAATATCTTTTGGGGCACATTTGCGACCCTCTGGGTTCTTTCGCAACTGGACCTCTGGATCAATACACCAAAAAGTCCCCTCTCATCCAGCGTTTATCACTCTCAGGATCAAATCAGACTCTCGATACACGTTCTCTTTTAACCTGCAAAATATGCAGAATGACGAAAATTTTTCGTACCCTTTCCAGCCCCGATAAAAACCCCTGATAAAATATGTCTGTTTTTAAATAATTTACACAAAACAAAAGCCTTGAATGCTGGCATGATCCTTGAAGGATCCTCTATAAAGCATAGAGGAGGATCATGATGCAACAATGTATGGTTACAATTTTCGTCTGTATGGTTACACTATTCAGCCAGGCATGGAGCGTAGGAACGCTCTATGTCCGCCCTCTGAACAGTGACCAACAGCACCATCAGGTCTCGATCAAGACCGTGGATGCGGATATCGACATTCAGGGTCAGGTGGCGGTCACACACGTGAATCAGGTGTTTCTCAACGAGATGTACACCACAGTCGAGGCAGTATGGATTTTTCCGTTGCCCAAAGGGGCTGTGGTCACAGAGCTCTATTACTGGTTCAACGGCAAACGCTACAAAGCCGAAATCAAAGAACGGGAGGAGGCAAGGCAGGAATATGAGCAACGGATTCGTCGCAGGCTGGACCCGGCCCTGCTGGAATACCTGGGAGACAATCTATTCCGGCTCTCCATCGCACCGATCAACTCCCGTACCGAGGTGCGCACCGAAATCACCTATACCGAGCTCTTGCCCTATGAATTCGGCAGCATCGATTATAGGTTTATGCTCGATGCCTCAAAACTGTCGCCCCGTCCCCTTGACCGCGTTTCCACGTCTATCCAGCTGAAAACCGAACACGATATCGCACGGATAAAGCTGCCCAATCACGAACAAACGCCTACAGCCTCGATCACTCGCATCAACAGCACTCTGTACCAGGTCTTGTACGGCGACGAATCGTTCATGCCGGATAAAGACCTGCTACTCGAATACGAAACCAACCGTCCCGATCTCGAGGTCAATCTTTTAACCTATACTCCATTCAGCGGAGACGAGATCGGCGATGAATCGTTTTACGCCATCTGGATCACTCCACCCGAAGCCCTGAGCGGCAGCACCACCATTCCGCAAAAAATCGTGTTTACCGCAGACATTTCCTCCAGTATGGAGGGAGAGCGTATTCGGCAGCTGAAACAGGCACTGCTGGAATTTCTCGACCAGCTTCGGTCGGAAGATGAATTCAATATCGTGCTGTTCAGCACCGGCATTCAATCCTTTTCAGAAGATTTGGTCCCAGCAGATCAGGAAAGCCTTAATCAAGCAAAGACGTTCGTGCAGGCCATCGGCGCTGCCGGCTTGACCAACATCGAACAAGCCTTTGATGTGGCTCTGGATCATGATTTCACAGAAGGACATGCCAATGCCATCGTCTTTCTCACGGACGGCTATCCTACCTGGGGAACCACGGATCTACAGCAGATTCTCGAGCAAGTGAATGCAAAATGTCCGGATCACGTTCGCATTTTTACCTTTGGCATCGGTGAGGAGGTCAGCGAGGCATTGCTTTCGCAACTCGCCTCGCAGAACGGCGGCACGTTTTATCAGGTACAGCAGGACCGGGATATCAGCCAGATGGTCAGCGCACATTTCAAGCGTTTGTCCCGACCGGCCCTGACGCAACTGGATATCGATTTCTCGAATCTGGTGGTTTCCGATGTCTATCCGTCTCCCCTGCCCGATCTGTTTTATGGTAACCAGGTCATGCAGTTGGGCAGATATGAAAATGGAGGAACAGTCAATGTCACGCTGAATGGCTTTGTCAAAGATCAGCCGTTCAAGCTGGCCACACAAAAAAACTTTGGTACGGTTTCGGGAGGTCATCCCTTTATCCCGCGGTTATGGGCACGTCAAAAAATCGATTATCTGCTCGATCAAATCAAAATCTATGGCGAAAAGCCAGAGCTGGTGAATCAGGTCATCGACCTGTCGCTGAAATTTCAGATCCTGACCGAATATACGGCGTTTTATTCCGATCCGACTGTCGTAGATAACGAGCAGAGTGTACCCAAAGAGTTTGTGCTCTATCCCAATTATCCCAATCCCTTTAACCCGGTCACCACCCTTGAATTCAACATCCCAGACAATGGCAGGGTGCTAGTGCAAATTTTCGATCTTTCCGGACGCCTGGTCAAAACACTGGTATATGCCCATTTCGGGCCAGGCCGCCATACCGTACAATGGGATAGCACGAATACAGCCGGTTCACGAGTGGCATCCGGTGTCTATCTCGCGCAAGTGCAATGGATCACCCCGGACGGTTCACGGGTTGTACGATCACTCAAGTTGAGTTTATTAAAATAGATCCCTCCGGGAGGTTTTATCCTTAACTTTTTAATCAAAAGGAGCTTATCATGCGCAAGGTTATCGTATTTTTACTCTTTATACAAATCCAATGTCTCTATGCCGCGGGTGTGGCGGTGATCGATGCCTGTACAAACGATCTCGTCAAATCCGCAACCTGTGACATCGATATCGACATCTCGAATCAGGTAGCTCTGGTGACCACCTCCCAGCTGTTTATCAACGACCGGGATCACGCTGTCGAGATCAAATATGCTTTTCCCCTGCCGGAAAAAGCCAGCGCCACCCGCCTCAGATACTGGCTGCACGACACCTGGCTTGAGGCAAAACTCACTGCTTCTCCTCCGGATACGACCCTGCCCGGTTCGGGGGGATCGGGCGGGTCGGTCCACTGGCAACTGGACGATTACCTGGGGGACACGCCGTTCTATTTTGAAATCGATCAATCCCTCGAACCCCATGACTCTCTGGAGATCAAGTTACAGTATGTGCAGCTCTTGATACAGTCGCACGGTGAAGTCGGCATGGTCTATCCGGGCGGACTCGATGTGGTCCAGTCCGCTGTCCTCGAACGCATCTCGGTTCAGGCAAACATCGAATCGCAACAGACCGTCAGCGATGCCACCATCGAGCCCTATCAGCCCACAGATTTGATCCAGCTCGGCAATTCAGTCTCTTTATCCTGGCAGGGCAGCCAACTGCCACAAGATCTGACGGTCAGGTATACCGTCACCTCGGACGAGCTGGCTATGTTCGGCCTCGCCACCCGCATCCCGGATGCTCAGCTGCCCGATCCCTGGGGCGGATTCTTTCTCGTGGGCGTGGTGCCGCCGATCTCGGAGCAGGTCACCAGCATCGGCAAGCGGTTCACGTTTATCATCGACTGTTCGGGCAGCATGACGGGCAACAAGATCGTACAGGCCCGCAAGGCAGCCCGCTATATCATCAATCATCTCAATCCGCAGGACTGGTTCAATATCGTGACATTCAGCTCCAGTACCCGGACGCTCTTTGACACCCACAAGCCCGCGGACAGCGATTTCCGCTATCGGGCTCAAACATTCATCGATCAGCAGGTCAAAGCCTCGGGCAGCACCAACATCGGCGCCGCTTTTGGCACTGCCATCGACGATTATCGATGGAGCTCGGACGAACAAGCCAATATCATCATCTTTATGACCGACGGCTTGCCCACAGCGGGGATCAAGAACACCGATGACCTCTGCTCTTATATCTCGGGCGAATCCCAATCCCTGGATGCTCCCCTTTCGGTGTTCTGCTTTGGCATCGGTCACGATGTCAACAAACAGCTGCTCACGCGCATCGCAGACAATCATCAGGGCAAAGCCATGTTTATCGCCGACCAGGAGGTGGAGCCCAGGATCTCGGCTCTGTACAAGAATGTCTGCAATCCAGTCATTCTCGATGCACAACTCTCCTTTGACCGCGATGATGTGATCCAGGTCTATCCTCAAACCATCAGCAATCTCTACCAGGGACAACAGGTCCTCATCACCGGACGTTATCAGCATAGCGGACCGCTGCATCTGCAGCTGAACGGACAGGCGTTCGGACAACCGGTACAGTACGACTTTAGCCTGACCTTGCCCGACACTCTGGACCCTCAATATCACTTTTTACCTCAGGTGTGGGCCAAGCAAAAGATCGAACAGATGCTGGTGGATTATTATCTGCTGGAGCCCTATACGTCAAAAGCGCAAACCATCAAACAGCAGATCATCGAATTCAGCATATCCTACGGCATTGCCAGTCCGTTCACCTCGTTCACCCCTCCGGCCACCGGGGTCGAGGAAGAACTGGACACAGAATCCGGCCAACGGGTTGCCCGCCCCGAGATTGCGGAATTGCTCGGCAACCATCCCAATCCCTTTAATCCCGGCACCACGATTCAATTCAGGGTACACGAGATGCTGACGCGTACGGTCGAGATCCGGATCTATAATGCCATGGGACAGCTGGTCAGGACCCTGACCCTCGAGGTCAGCCGCACCGGCATGTTCAGCGTCCGCTGGGATGGCCGCAATGACCAGGGCATGGCCCTGCCCTCGGGGGTCTATCTCTATGTCATCGATCTGGGAGAAATGCAGCTGGCAGGGAAGATGAGTATGCAGAAATGATCCCCGATGCTGGATGCTGGATGCTGGATGCTGGATGCTGGATGCTGGATGCTGGATGCT
>CAYNUX010000027.1:0-12453 GCA_964400115.1 uncultured Cytophagia bacterium | reverse complement strand
GATGCTGGATGCTGGATGCTGGATGCTGGATGCTGGATGCTGGATGCTGGATGCTGGAATATAAAAGATAAAGCATGAAACATCAAGGGCAAAAGATCAAAAACCATCATCAATCATCTTTGTCAAGCAGCGTGGGTTACCAGGTTCTCATCAACACCGCAGTGCCTTCACCGGGGCTCACAGAGTGATCCTGATACTCGATCATAATGCTCACGATCCAGCCATTAAGACTGGCGTCATCCGCCAAAAAGCAGGATGTGCTTTTGAGGGTTTTGCCACCAGAGTCGTATTCCAGATTTCTGGGAATGACAAACGCCTGCCAATCCGATTTGTCACCGTAGGGCAGCGATAACACATCGCCATTGCGAACCTTGGAGACATGGATCTCAAAATTATCGCGAATCTGCCGTTCGATGTCCTGATCCAGGTCTGCATGGCGGTTATACAAGGCATGCGACGCCTGTACGATCGCGTCTTGGGTCCTATAAAGTGAATCCGCTCGCCTCTTGTGGGACTGCAGAGAGGCGATCACATCTTTGGCATTTTCCTCAAGATAACCCAAAATTTGTTGTTCGTATTCATGGCTCACGGTTTCGATCACTTTATTTTGCTGGACATTCAGGAATCCGAAAACACCCGCCACAAAGACGATCAGAATCGATATCCACACCTGAGCCCGGAACAGCTTGTCTCTGATGGTTTGAACGGATTTTTCGAGTTCTTTGAACCCGTCGAAAAGTTCCCGATTATTCATGGCAGCCTCCTTTGCCGGCAAGGCATTTTCCCCCTTTTTCCTTTGATGCAAAGGCAAAGCTGGCGACCCATAAAGGAAGGTATCAAAAATTGAGGTTCCCCTCGGCCTCGGTCCTATTTAAACATAGCGGTTTTATCGACACAGAGCAAGAGGAAAATGGCGGAGTGACAATGTTTTACACACATATTCTCGCCTGAGAGAAAAAGTTTTATGAGTCGATTAAGGCTTAAAATAACTATTGACATTTAAAAAAAACGATATTCATATCAGTATTTAAACATTAAATGTAATTATATAACAACTCCATAGGACATGGGGCAAATTTAAGGGGAATAATCATGAAAATACCGAAAACAATCATTTGTTATTTAGCCATTGCTGTCGTATTTTTTGCTTGTGATGATCAAGGCACTAATAATCTGGTTCAGGTACAAAAACAGCATCAAGATCCTTTTGTCGAACATTCCAAATTAGAAGATATTCAAAATATTTACGATTCGAGTTACAATAAAAGCCTTCTCGAGTTAACAGAACGCTTTGTACCTTATGTTAGAGAACGAATAAAAATACTCAATTCTGAATTCCAGAATAATACTGATATTTTACAGCTTGAACCATTATTTGAAAAGGCACCTCCCAAATCAGAGATTTCAACAAGCTTTCAAGCCACAGTAAGTGAATTTAAGAGTTGCCTTCAGGACTACCCGGTCGTTATGGAATTATTCAAACACCCGATTTATAGAGGTATGGAAATAAATCAAAATACGTTAATCTCGTGTGCACCAATTTACAACGATAGCTTGTATACAGATATTGTCGCATTTAACTTAAATGGAGAAAAGACAACCATAGATGCCTGGAACTTTCCAAAAGATCGAACAGTTCTCGTTATTAGAGTATCTGAATCAGGATTAACTGAAAACACTGATAAAACCCTATCAAAATCAACACCTCTCGCAACAGAAAGTTACATTGAAGTTAAAATACGCAGGGTAAAATGGCGTACAACAAACAAAGGGGAATCAATGGCTTGGTGGCCACCTGAATACTATACAAAAGCTTGGCTTTGCTGTTACAATAACCAACCCTGTAATTGTTACAATAGTGGCAGCTACCTTGTCGTGACTACAGAAAGTTGCCAAAACTGGAGCCCTGCCATGACCTCTGATGCAGATCTTCAGGAGCATTATGTCAGTGCAACTGGCCATCGGTGCTGGCGGGGTGAAGCAGGCTCGATAAGAAAATTCAGAATCGAATGGTGGGAAAGAGATTTTAGTGTACCTGGTGAAGATGGATCGGATGATTTTCTCGACCGATATACACCTTACAGACCCAATAATGGAGAATATCTTTGGTCAACAGGACCCTATAATTTAAATGCAGAAATCGGCTGTCACATTTATTAATGACCATTGGTAAGATAACGCCCCATGTCCAATTTAAATATTACAAAACCAATTATCCTTTGCTGTATTTTCTGTTCGATAGCGCTTTATCTCTTTTCTTGCACACTCGATCCCCTCCTCAATGATCCGGAATCTGTCGGGGAGGTTTACGCCTTTTGTGTACTCGATAGCGGTCAGCCTGCAGAGGTCGTACTTTGCAAATCCATCCCCGAATCCCCGCCGATCCATATATCCGACGCCCGGGTAACTCTGATGTCGCGCATATCTGTTCAAGATCTAGAGTATCAGGGGAATGGCTTTTATAAAGATCCCCAAAACCGCCTGAAACTCATTCCCGGAGAACAATATATCTTGAATATCATTCTCAAAGACGGGACACGTATCAGCGGCCAAACCACGATTCCCGGGGCATTTGAGATATTACAACCAACAGACCATGATACTCTTGTCTATCCCCTGGCCACCGAAACCGACACCTCACGTTTTCCCAGAATAGCATGGCAACCGAGCCAACATGCGTATCATTATACGGTGCGAACGAACTCGCCTGACCATATATTGGAGCCCATGTTCACAACATTTCGCAACCGTACCTTTGCACCGACCTTGAATATTTTTTCATCCAATACCCCTCAAAAGCAAATCATTCAGGCAAAACTGACCATAACAGCAGTGGATTCGCATATCATCCTGGATCCTGCTCCCCGGACTCGAACAAGCATCCCTCCATTATATGATTTTCAATCGACAGGCCAGTATATCTCGTTGGTCGAAAAATTTGAATCAGAAATGGACAAGAATTACACGCACCCGAGTCCCTATTCAAATCTCACAGGAGGCCTGGGGAGAATCGGAGCAATACATTCGGAATCCAGGCAATTTTACATAAAGTTTATTGACACAGAATAGATCCGGATAAAAAAATGGATTTCTTGAAACGATATCTCCTGGCAATTGTGATTTTGATCGCAGCGTTTTCATCCGGTCAGACGACAATCCTCTGTGGAACGGTGATGGATCGGTATTCTCACCAGGTTCTGGCCGATGCAAATATCACTCTGATGCATTCACAACGTGGCACGACCTCCAACGCACAAGGACATTTTCAACTGACCTTTTATACGATCGACACTTTGGTAATCACCTACATGGGATATCATGCGTTTTCCAAAATCATCCTGCCAGGTGAACAAGACACACTTGAACTCATCTGCAAACTCGAGCCCAAGGTTCTGTCCATGCCCGGTGTACAGGTCGTGGCAGACCATGATCGCTGGGGGCACGCATTTATCCCGTTTGAACCGTCCGCCCGATCCATCAATACGGCTTTTTTTCAACAGACGGCCATGTCTACCCTACCCGATCTGTATACCGCTCTGCGGACCCTGCCATCCTTAAACACAGCCAGCGATGCATCGCCCCAGGTCGCAGTTCGGGGGGGACAATTCGATCAAAATCTGGTTCTGCTGGATGGTGCGGTTATCTATTATCCCTTTCATTATCTGGGTACGGTTTCTGTTATCCCGCTTTCACTGATCGAGAGCGTAGAGGTGTATCCGGGAGGTTTTTCTGCTGCATACGGTGACCGCCTGAGTTCAGTCATATCGATTAAAACATCCCATCCGAAAAAACAATTCTCTTTAACAGGAGACCTCAATATTAATGGTTCGACGTTGCAATCCGCAGGATATGTGACCGAACGTATCGGATGGCTTGTATCCGGGAGAACCAGTTTCCGGAATCTCAATCGCTATTTTCAGGATGACTATTCTTTTCGTTTTTGGGACGTCTATGCAAAAGTATTTTATCATTCACACAAGCACAGGTTCGACTTTTTCATGTTTCAAAATTTCGATCAGCAAAAATTTGAACAACCCGTTGCCAATGCACTCGATTCGGACCAGGATGAATCGCAATTGGCGTTTGATACGAGTTTTACCCGGGCGCTTCAGTTCGAGAATCGCTTGATTTCAGGGTCGATCAAATCCTTTTGGCATCAGAGACTATACACGCATTTTCAATGGTATCAAAGTGAGATCGAAACGGATTTCAATGTCGGTTATCAAGCAGAATTTCCCGATCATATTGCTCCACAATTTCAAACTTCTCTTGATGAATGGAAAGAATATCTGGAATTTGAAAATAGAAATTTACAACAAGATACCGATACCCGTTTCAGGGATTTAACCCTCCGTTTTTCACTCGATCATCATATCAATCACGTTATTCACTATAGTACCGGACTTGAATGGTCTCGATACAATGCACAATACGCCTGGAAAAAGCGAGAACCCTTGTGGGAACCCTATGTCAGACTCTTTTTCGATCATGCTCCCACATCAGCATTTCAATATCATAAACCGGCATCCAAAGAGGCCATTTTTCTCGAGAACCGATCAGTCTTTGGTGATATGTTCCGGCTGCGAACGGGGATTCGGGCCACGCATTGGAGACAAGCAGGTCCGGCCCAACTGGAACCGAGAGTGAGTCTCGAGATATATCCAAAATCCGAGCTCTGCCTATCTCTGGTTGCCGGCCGGTATACACAAGGTCTTTTCACCTCTCTGGAAGAGGGGCTGGTCGGATTTCTCCCTTTGCATTTTCCTGCCCAGTCCGCTGCGCACTTTTCCCATGCCTGGCACTGGATTGCAGGTTTTCGGTGGTCAAGGGGTGATCTGTTCAGCCTTGCATTGACCGGTTATTATAAATCTTATCAAAACCTGTCCAGATCCATAACCGATGATCCACTCTTTATTTCAGGGAGCGGTCATTCCCGGGGACTGGAAACCGAGGCCAGCGCAAAAGGTTATGGCATGTTGTTCCGTGGATTCTATACGCTGACAAAAAGCGATCGTCGTTTTGGACACCTCACCTATCCTGCCAATACAGATATCCGACACAAAATCGCCGGCCAGATACAACGGAAAATCGGCCGCCTGCAGGTTTCGGCCTATGGAGAGTTTCACACCGGTCAGCCTTATAATCCGGGACGTGTTCTGGCTGCCATCGAGACGCTCCATCCCAGGTGGGATAATGAAAGGGAAAAATATGATACTGCATGGGGCGTGAGAATCGTTGAACTGGATGTGCCGAGAGATAAAATGCGCTACCCCCCATATCACAGGCTGGATGTTCATATTCGCCTTCCCCTGTTCTTTAAGGGACGTGATTTATGCCCTTATATCAGCATTCAAAATCTCTATAACCGCAAAAACGTGGTCTATTTTCTCGACAGCAGTGTGGATTATCGTTCGAATGGCTATACTTTTGGTCAGACCCGTATCGTTTCCGGTCGAATTATCACAGCCGGGATTGAGGTAGAGTGGTAGTACGAACCCCGAATCAATGCAGAGAGCTTGCCAGAGAACCCTCTCTGGCAAGCTCTCGACTCAATGCAACAGCAACATGGACTTTTGAGACACCTTTTCCCCGGCGATGAGGCGGTAGATATAGAATCCGCTCGCCACTGCATGCCCGGCTTGATCGGTGGCATCCCAGGTGATGGTATGATGACCGGAGGGCATTTTATGGTCGATCATCTGCTTTACCTGCTCACCCCGGCTGTTGAAAATTTGCAACAGCACATGCTCCTCATGTGGCAATTCGAAACTGATTTGCGTATGCGGATTAAAGGGATTGGGATAGTTTTGATGCAGTGCAAACGCAGTGGGTGTATAGTCTGCTTTTACATCCGTGGTGATCGAGTATGATTCATACGCCACATCGATGGCGTCCCCATCGCCATTGTTGGCCAATATTTGTTCAAATGCAAATGACATTTGATGGTTTTTCTCGGCCTTGAATTTTAAGCGCAAGATCGTGCCATATCCGGATTCGGTATTGGTCGTATGATAAATCGAAGCACTGATCTTTTTGGTTTCGCTATCAAAAATCACGGTTTGATTTGCAGCAGACATGAAATCACCAGGGATGTATCCTAAAAAGTCAAACTGTTCAGTGCCCTGAATTTGTAATTCAAAAGATATGATCTTTAAATTTTGAATCGCATTCACGACATCTCCCACGATCACATCCATCCAGAATTCATTGGTCGTTTCATCATAATCCAGGGCCTGAAGTTGAACCGGGCATCCTGAGGCAATCATTGGCATCGTCTTTTGCAATCCTTGTTCGTGCATTGAACCATATGTATGCGTTCTGCCAAAATTTACCACCACGGCATTGATATCGAAAATATCGATTTTGCCATTGCCGTTGCAATCCGCATAGGTCGCCGCTTCAGGAGACCAGGGTTGGCAAAGCTGACCCTGCCAATTCATAGAAGCCGATTCTCTTGCCGGGCCGGTCTTGTTCCAATACATGGCAACGATCGAATTGATATCGAAAATGGTCACCTTGCCATCATTATTGGCATCACCAGGCCATACATTCAATCCGGTTTGCACGGTTACAGTGACCGGCGAAAATTGAAATACGATGGCATTGCCATTGCTGTCGTTGGCCATGACATTTTGAATTCGAAATGTCAAGATCTGGCCTTGCCGAACAGATGCTTTGGCCATAAAACGAAGCACGATGACGGTTCCATAGCCGGTTTCCCCACCACTGGTGCGATAAATGGAAGCACTGATCAATCCGTTCTGTTCATCCGGCACCACTGTTGATTGAGCACTGGTGAGATAATCTCCTTTTTGCGATTGCTGATATTGCAAGGCTCCTTGTTCATAACTCAATTCAAATGATACAATCTTTAATTGTTGCACAGGTTCACTTTGACTTCCGATGCGAATCTCTACATCGAGACTCCCTCCGGGATAGACCGTATTGGGTGAACACACCATACTTGCTCCCTGTTCGGTATGACCGGACTCTATCGTGATCGCCCGGCTGGAAGACCATGACGAGACAACAGAATGATCTGATTGGCATCGAGCCTGTGTTCTAATTCGAAACGTACCGGATTGCGAATACCGATGCGTGGCATTGGAACCGACCCAGGAGGAATAGGACCCGTCTCCCCAGTCAAAACGATATTCCACAGCATGGCCCCTGGAACACTCTGCACCCGAGGTACTAAAACGTACCGATTCGTTAATATCTGCTGTTGAGGGGCCTGAAGGCGTGTTGGGTGACGAAACCTGATGGCTGGTTTGCCGGACATAAATTTTGACGGCGCGAATGGCCTTCATTTCTACGACACTATTGTTGTGGGTCCAATTCACTGAACCGGATTGTCTGATGCTTTCATATTGTGAGGATCCCATATCTGCAATATCATCACCGTCATTCCAAACCGGTGATCGGTCACACGCCATCATATCTGCGACAGAGTAGCGCGGAGCCATGACAAACCACAGATAATATGTTCCCGGTGATGAGGGAGCCGTCACAGAAATGTCTACGTTGAAATGAGAAGACCGGCCATGGCCTACCCAGGATGAAATGGTATGGTAGCTGCTCTGATGAGATCCCCAGGTGGGTGCCCAGGCAAAGGGCATAATCGCACTGGAATTTTCATAATAATTTTCAGCCGTAAAGCTCAGTGAACCGCTAATGTGTTCACCGGCATTGACCGTCACTAGAGGGATAGACGTAGAAATTTCACTGCCATTCAGCCTTCCCGAAGTCAATTCCAGAGAGTGATGGCCTGTGCTTTGCTTGCTGATACTCCAGTTATCCAATCGATGCTGGACATAGTTCGTGGTTCCTGCCCAGGATCTGAATTCTTCAACCTTGAATTTCCCGGAAGAGCCGATGATCTGATTCCAAATGGCAGAGGAAAAAGAGGCTTCATAATAGGTGGACGAGCTGTGATTGGCCCAGCATTTGATGGTGCGATTTTTGGTATCCAGCTCTATTTTAAGATGGAGTGTTTTGTCATTCAAATAATAAAAAATGTCATTGTGGCATCCGGACGCTTTGGCTGCCGGTGTGATGACAGATTTTGTGGTCAAATCCGTTCGGGAAATCGAACCATTTCCGGAATAATAGATTCCCGCACCGAAACTGACCACGATGGCGTTGGTGGCATAACTGTATACGTTCGATCCCCGGCTGGGAGACTCGGGAAGGATCGTTATGCCGGTGCCCCCCTCTCCCTCGGCTTTGTCCAGGCGGTCGACCTCATAATCGCCTTCGATGATATAGACATCCCCATCATCGAACGACCGAACGGTTTGAATACCATGTCCGGTATATCGCCCCGAACCGGATTTATTCCAATACAACTTGCTATCTTGAGTAATGCTTCCCCCGCCTCCGTCATCGACCACTTTCCACTTGCTGGAATGAATAGAGGTGCCTGAAAAACTATCCGACAAAAGCACCTGACCAAAACCAAGCTGGGCCCATAAAAGCAGTCCGGCCGCTGTTGCCACAAAAATCCGTATCCTTGTTCTCATGTCTTCCTCCTCTTTGACAGATGGTTTGGTGATTTTCATCTTTTCAACCAAACACTATGCCATCAAAGAAAAACGACGCAAGACAATGGTTATCAGCACTTTACGAAAAACGCCGAATCATAAAGTGTTGTAAAGACACCACACCTATCCTTTCTAAATGTACTTTTAATACAACAGTCGAAAACAGGCAATACTTGACCCTGGAACACATTCCTAACGTCCCATGCTCCATGCCCTATGCCCCTCACCTCACCAACACTGCCTTGCGCAGGGCCACCTGCTCACCTGCTTCGATCCTCACAAAATAGATCCCGCTGGACAGATCCATTCCCCGATCAGACCGGCCGTTCCAGCGCACCTGATGATGGCCCGATTCATAGCGTTTTGCAGGCCAGGAACGCACGGTTTGGCCCAGCACATTATGGATCGAGAGGCTCACTTTACCGGCATTGGGCAGCGAAAAGGCAAGGGTGGTGCTACTGTTGAATGGATTGGGATAGGCCGGCAAGAGCTCGAATGCCCCAGGTACAGAGGAAGTCCCTGCATGATCCACCGAAACCACGACATCGTTTCTGAGAATATAAACGCCATCTCTGCCGTCCGCTACATATACATGAGGCAAGTCAAGAAATAGTTGTTTAGCAAAATCAAAGGTATTGTAATCTCCGATTTTGCTCGGCGCCAGGGGATCGAACAAATCATGAACATATACACCGTTATAACCGTGCGCAGTCACCATAAACTGGTCTTGTGCAGCGATGTCCAAAACGGCTTTACCGACGTCAAGAGTGTTTACAAATTCCGGATTCAACGGATCCGAGAGATCATAAATGAATATTGACGTTTGCTTACTCACATATAAATAATGATTGTAAATCGTTGCACAATTGGAAAATTTGGTGTCATCCAGCATTTTCACCCGAACCGGATGATTCAGATCACGGCAATCAATAATCTGCAGGTTCGAATCTCGTCTGCCGGCATAAATAATTTGATCACTAGCCGTAAGATAATTTACGTTACCCCCAACGGAACTGAGCAAAGGAATGATGTCCAATGAATCGGATTCAAGGTCAATGGCAAATAATTCTTGATCTGTATTGGCCATAAAGACCAAATCATTACCAAGAGTGGCCGTTCTGTTCCAGCCACTGATTTTTCTTTCCTGAATCACGACCGGGGTTTTAGGATCGGTCAAATCCATGACCTTGATCCCGTCATGTGTCGAGACAAGGATCAAACAGTCATGATATAACATCATTGCGCTTGGATCGGCATTACGAAATACAAAGGACTCAAAAACGGTTTTGGGATGGGCTTTGTCGGAAATATCAATTCCTTTGAGCAACCCAGCACCTCCCATGGTGTAGAGCATATCCCCGAATTTTTGCACATAATACAGATCAGCACCGGGAAAATACTCGACAGGCATGAATCCGGGTCCCGGATCCTCTCTGGGGAGAGCAAGCAGGCCAGCATGGGATGCGGCAACAAAAATAAAATGATCCGATAAAGCCAGTTCCTGACCGCTGCCTCTTGGGAAATTACGGCGCTCCAATTCCACCGGATGGGCTGGATCGGCAAGATCGATTATGGAGACATGTGAACCCTCGTCGGTCAAATAAAGGGTCTGACCGTCGCGATATATGGAATTTGCAGCTCGACTCAAATCCAACAATGCGATTTCATGAATATTGTTCACATCGGAAATATCCAGTACATGGAATTCCGGATCCATGTATCCGGAAAGAAAAGCGTGCTGATCATACAGAGCAATGCCATTGAGCCGGCCCTCAAGAAAACCCGAATGAACGAGAACAGGGTGTTGAATATCCGTGATATCTATAAAGGAATAGTGACCAGGAACCTCGGCCACCAGAACCATGTCGTTTGCAACCGCAATACGCACCGGCACATAATCCAGTGACACGCTTCCTACTCGACGGATTTCGAGTGGATCGCTCAGATCGTAAATAATAAACGAACGCTCTGTAGATCTCCTACAGGTCAACAGCAGGGAATCACGCATCACCATATCAGTGAGGGATGTAGCTGTTTCACCGGCGAGCTGTGGATTCCGAATATCGCTGACATCGACGATGAGCAGATCATTGGACTCTGTGGCGACAATCACCTGTTCATTAAACAGCACGAGCTTTCGGATGTTTCCCCGGGTCAGGAATGTCGCCAGGGTATCGGGCTCGTCCGGATCGCTGAAATCCATGATCATCAGATTGGCTCCGCTGCTGAAAAACACAGTATCACCTCGGGCTGCCACGGTTTCACAGCGTCCCGTCGCCTCCCGGCCGATCAGGGTCATGTTTTGCGAATCCTGTGCAAACCCGTTGCTGTGGCCCCACAGCATGAACATCAAAGCAATGACAACATGACGATTCTTCATAACCCCTCCTTTAAAAAATCGTTTAAACGACCAAACATCGGAATATTTAAAGGCAAGAGCCGCATGCCTTTGTCATATTGTAAAGATTTATAGCTATTACGTTCATACGTTCTTACGTTCTTACGTGCGTACGTTTTTACGTTTTAACGGTTTCTTGTATCCGTTCGATGATCGGCAGATGCTGGGTACAGAGATCTTCGCAGGTGCCGCAGGCCGTGCATGCCTGCAAAACCGGATCATCGGGCATGATGCCCCAGTGCCATTTCAGCCGGTCCAACAGCTCTTTTTTGCTGCCGCTGAGATGATAGTGATTAAAAGCATCCATGAGCTTGGGTACCGGGATACCTTCCGGACATTCGTCGCAGTACTGGCAGCCGGTGCAGAGCTGATCAAAAGCCTCTTTGACATGATCACGGATCCTTTCGATCTCCACCAGGCTAATGCGTTGATATCCCTCAACCGCAGCCAGGACATCCTTGAGGTCCTGCACATCCCGGAATCCCACCAGGCTGATGGTGATGCGCGGATCATTGATCAGAAAGCGCAGTGCACCCTCGATGACATTCTCATCCTCGCGCGTACGCACGAATCCGAACCGCTCCGGATGCTGCGGAATCAGGCCTCCGCCCAGGGGATTCATGACCACCACACCGCGGTTCAGCTCCGCAGCAGCCTGAATACCGGGTTCGCGGTATTTGAAATTCATGGCCGAATACCCCAGCAAAACCCCTTCAAAGGAATAATCATTCATCAACCGCACCACATCCTCACCCGGCATGTGCGTGGAAACCGTGATATGGTTGATCAGACCTTCGTCGCGCAGTTTTTCAAAGGTCTGCAACACCCCTTTGGCTTTGCGGCGCTCGTACACGTCCCACGACAGCAGACACCAGACATGATAAAAGTCGATGGTCTCGAGTCCCATCTGTTTTAACGACGTCTCGACCTCGCGCCGGATCTCGGACGGATCGCTTTGCGTGGTCTTTGTCGAGACATAAAACGGTTTTTCTGTGCGGGATTTCAGCATGTCCGGCAGGGCATGACCAAAGATCTGTTCGGATTTGCCATATCCGGGTGCAGTATCGAAATAGTTGATGCCATTGGCATATGCAGCATGCATGAGCTCGACACAAGCGTCGATATTTTTCTGATCGCGAAAGCGCATGCCGCCAAAGCCGATGGCGGAAACATCGAGTCCGGTCGAACCATAGGGACGGGTGAGCATATAAACCTCATATTAAATGCGAATTGGAAATTAAGAACAGATGCAGAATTAAGAATTTAGAATTTAAACAGATCGTTTTAGACTAGACCAATATACTAAAAATGGAATTAAAGTCCAATCTTGAAAGTCTGCTAAATTACATTCCCATTCTATCAAGAGTCAACTGGCACACAAAATTGGCTTGACTTTCTAAATCGTACAAGGTATTTTTTATAAATTATGCTTTCCTAATTATTTGAGATTTTTATGGATTATCAGGATATACAATATATATCAGACGAAAAGGGCAATAAAACGGCAGTGGT
>CAYNUX010000026.1:0-19459 GCA_964400115.1 uncultured Cytophagia bacterium | reverse complement strand
AAAAGGGGGATAAAAACAAGGGAATAAACCCAGCGGAGAAAAAAAGCCATTTCCTGTCCGACGACGGTTAACTAATTTTCTGGTAAGCTTTTAAGGATTGATAATCTGCTCCCAGTATAAAGGTTGCATCACAAGGATAGCGGTCACTGTCAATCAACAGGATTCGCTCCATGGGAATGCCCAAGCGTTTGCATAGCTCTTTAATTTCTCGGCGATCCCGGGTTCCGCGATCAATGACCAGAGATTTTTCATAGTCAAAATTATCTGCATTATCAATTTTGACGACATCAAATTTCTCCGAACGCAAATAATCAGCAAATGTGTTTGCAATACCCCGAACCCCACAACCATTCAAAACCTCCACTTCAAGAGCATCGGTGAGTATGGTTTCGCCGCTTATGGGAGGCTCTTCATATGGGGTCACTAGTCGATGAACCAACGAAGAGATCAAGACGACGTTGATGGCCACAAGAAACCACACAACCACAGAATTGATCGTTCGTTTAAAAGAGTTTAGATTTGACTTACTCTTTGATTTGTTTGCGTGCACCCTCGACGATCTGCTTTGATAAGATCCTCGTTTCGTTTGTGAAACTTTCCTCTTCACCAATCATCCCCTCCTTCATTTTGAGTTGCATGCAAAACCTGACCTTGGTTTCACACGGTTCAAAATTTTCACTACCACCCTCTGTTGTAACGAGGAGTCATTCCATATCCATAATATCCCGTCGGATATGTTGAATACTCTATGGACAATACTGTTGATTTACTAGGCTGATAGACCAAACTGGCATTTGAAATAAACGGCCCGTCATTCAAAAGAGCCACGTTATTACCGGTCTGGAATGGCTGATGAGCAACACCCCATTGCACAGACATGGTCAGGGGCATGTTGAACTGATATGTCAAAGTGTTAAGATATAAACCTTGTGAAAAGGCATGTCCACCAAGGGATCCCACATTCATTTGATAAGCGTGCGAAATATGCAATTTTGACGGATCCAAACCCAAAATTCCCATGGCTGCCTTTCCCGCTTTTACAGGCTGTGAAATGGCCTGTGCGATGTTGATGGGATTGGTATCGGTCTTGTATTGAGCCAACAACAACCCGGGAAGTATCAAAAAAAACAAAAAGATATGTTTCATGGCTCACAACTCCTTGATGTAAAAGTTGTTTGATCTTAATCTACAAAATTGAAATGAAAAAATCAATGATTTGATCACTCTTTTTTTACCTTTTTTTGCCTTTATGGTTCCTGGTTATTGAATGCGAACATTGTCGATCAACCGTGTCGATCCCATATAAACGGCAAGGGCTAATAGTGCAGGCTGGTTATTGATTTTCCCCTGCACCGGTCTCAAGGATTCCGCATGAACCAATTCGATATAATCGATTTTTAATTCCGGGATGATGTCCAGCTTTTGACGCGCAAAAGCGATCAATGCTTTCCCTGTCCGTTCACCTTTCTCAAATACTGATTGGGTCGCCAGCAGTGTTTTATAGAGCAGGGGTGCATTTCGACGTTGTTCTGGTAAAAGATAGACATTTCTGGAACTCTTTGCCAGTCCATCTTTCTCTCTTATGATTGGTGAACCGAGAATGCGGACCGGAAAATTCAAATCTCTTACCATCTTTTTGATCACGACCAGTTGCTGGTAATCTTTTTCGCCAAATACGGCTGCATCGGGCTGAACAATATTGAATAGTTTACCGACAATGGTCGTCACTCCTCTGAAATGGTGGGGTCTCGAAGCACCACACAAACCGTCGGAGACATTTTCTACATCGATAAAACTATGATAATCCTTGGGATACATTTCTCTAACAGCGGGAGAAAAAATGATCTGAACGCCCGCAGACTCGGCCAGCTGAACATCGTGCTCGAGATTGCGGGGATAGGATTCATAATCTTCATTCGGTGAAAACTGTGTCGGATTGACAAATATAGACATAACAACAAGATCAACATGAGGTGAAATCGTCTTTACCAGACTGAGATGTCCCTCATGGAGATATCCCATCGTGGGAACCAGGCCGATTCTTTGCCCGGATGACCGTGCTTCTGACAGCAATTTTTTCAGTTGAGCTATTTTTTCTGCTATAATCACGAAAGTATCACGACGATTGTTCTTGTTTATCGAATGCCACTATCATAACTTTCATCCGGGCCAGGAAAATTCCCGGCTTTGACATCGTTGATATAATTTTGAAATACCTGTTTCATATCGGAAGCGAGATCCGCATATCGGCGAACAAATTTAGGTTGAAAGGCCTGAAACAGACCCAAAATATCGTGTGAAACGAGGATTTGCCCATCGCAATGAGGACCTGCTCCGATTCCAATGGTAGGGATATCAAGGGATTGCGTCACTTTTTCGGCCAGGGTTTGCGGAATCATTTCCAATACCAATGCAAAAGCACCTGCATCCTGCAGGATACGGGCATCCTGCATAAGCTTGTCCGCTTCCTGAGGCGTGGTGGCCTGCAATTTATATCCCCCAAATCGTTTCACCGACTGTGGAGTAAGCCCCAAATGCCCCATCACCGGCATCCCGGATTGAACGATTCGTCTGATGGTCTCTGCAATTTCCGCCCCGCCTTCGATCTTGACGGCATCCACTCCCGCCTGTTGGAATAAGCGTCCGGCATTCCGGATGGCTTTTGACCGGCTTACCTGATAAGACAAAAAGGGCATATCCGCAATCAGCAAGGCATGCTCAACTCCTCTTCGAACCAATTTGGAGTGATAAAGGATGTGCGCCATGGTCATCGGCAGAGTACTGGTTTCGCCTTGTACAACCGTGGCACAAGAATCCCCCACCAGAATAAAATCTATCCCGGCTTTGTCCAGCAACATGGCCATAAGTGCATCATAAGCAGTGAGGGCGGTAATTTTTTCTCCCTGTTGCTTCATGGATGCCAGTGTATGTATGGTAACAGGTTTCATGGACTCCTCATTTTGCCAAATTTAGAAAAATTAACAGAAAAACCAAAGGATAAAAAATGAGGTTTAGGCAATAAAACGAGGCGGGTGTTAACCAATGGCAAAGGTACAGGTTGTGAGGTAGCATCCTGTTCCCTCAAAGCCTCTCATTGCGCTCGCCATCGAGGTTGAAGCATAGGGGGGTTTAAAACTGACCGGAAAGAGTGAACCGGTTTACTGTCCCCAGTTCTCCCATATGGGTTAGAGCATAGTCGATTCGATATTGTTTGAACAGGAATCCAAAACCCAGCGCCGCACCAGCCAATTGATCTTTAGAGGTCCCAACCTGCATTTCCTGCCCCACATGATCATACCCTAACCGAAAAAGGACATAGTTTGATAATATAAATTCGCCTCCAACAGAGCCATGCCACTGTTCCTGATCGAATTTGTACAGATTAAAGGAGAACAAAAGCGGCAAATGGGCCAACTTTTTGGAAAATCCGATCTTGAAATGCGCGGGCAAAGGAGCTTTATCTTGCACGAATGCCGATAAGGTGGTGCCCAGATTATAATAGCCTGCGGCAAAATAGAGGCTTTGAGAGGGAAAGCCCACCATCATGGCCAGATCAGTGGCAATGGCATCAGACGAATAACTCTCGATGGCAGCTCGAATGTATTTGCCAGAGATCCCGACGGAGACATTTTTCCATATATTGTTTGATAAAGAGGCACTCAAAGCAATGCTGTTGGCCCCAAAATCACCGAGGCGCTGGCCCTCGATATCTGTTTTATCGAATTTGCCAAAATCCATATATAATATGCCATAACCGAGAACTCCCGCCCCTTTCACAGGATGAGCGGCACCCATAAAGCCGGAATTGAGATCGAGCAAATGATTGTGATATGTAAAAGTTGCCTGGGGTTGATCGATATAGGCGAGTCCGGCGGGATTATAATAGATTCCATGCACATCACCCGGGATCGCGAGAAAAGCGCCTCCCATACCGGCAGGTCGGGCACCAACGCTGGTACGCAAGAACTGAAAACCAATGGTTCCGGGTGAAACCTCGGCCGCACTGCTAACACTCAAAAGGACAAGCATCAAAAAAGAGAATATTTTCATAAGTAAACTCTGGCTTTATGTTCAGACTATCCCGGTACCAAAATAAAAAGAGCCACCTGACGGAATCGAACCGACGACCTGCTCATTACGAGTGAGCCGCTCTACCATCTGAGCTAAGGTGGCTTGCAGTTATCGAGAATGTCAAATATTGTACAAATTTATTCTCTTTTAATCAAGAAAAATATTCGATAATGCAAGTTCTATCCGGTAACGGACGGACACGATCTGTGTTGCAAAAAGACGACGGGTCTCTCGTGAATATGGTAAACCCAACCGACTCTTTTCCAAAGGTCGTCAGGGCTGCTGCTGGGGAACGCTCTGCTGCTGCATGACAGCATAGACTGTCAAACCGATCAAAACCAAAAAAATCCCCACAACCAGTGCCATCAGAATGACGATCCCCAGCAAGGTCAATAATTCTGAAACTCTTTTGCTTTCCCGTTGTTCCTTAACTCTATCGATAATCGTATCGTAAAGAATTTTTCCACTAAAAATAATAAAAAGCAAAATACCCAGCATCACTCTCGGCAAAGAGACCGGCTGTTGAGCGGTCAAATTTTGTAACGGCCACAGCAGATAAAAAACGACTAACCACTTGCAAACTTGCCAAATCGTTGTCAGGACAGGTCTCAAGGTTTGCGGGTTTTGCATACAAATCACTCCATCCAAAAAGCGTTGCGATAGTGCTTTATTGTCAGCTGCGGTTTATACCATACACCAATCACATCGAATCGACAATCTCTATCTTCTATCCGGTTGTGCCATAGATATTCCTGGGCGATCTGTGCAACTTTTTGCTGCTTTTTCCGATCAACCCACGTTTCAGGTGGGCCAAAAACCGGCGTTGTGGCGGTTTTGACTTCGACAAAGACAAGGATGCCACAATCATTCAGAATGAGGTCGATTTCACCTCTTTTGGTACGGAAATTCTGCTCCAAAAGCTCCATACCCAACTTTTGCAAATATTGTGCCGCTATCTCTTCACCGCGTTTTCCCAACTCGCGCTTATTCATATATTCCTTTATCCAGCAGTTCCCTGGCATGGAAAGATCGTCGGTGCAATTCGCATAACCCATATTCGGCAAGCGCGTCAAGATGCCTCCGGGTGGCATAACCCTTGTGACTGGCAAAATCATATTCAGGATAAATTTTGTCATATTCGATCATGATCCGATCCCGGGTTTCTTTGGCCAATATGGAAGCGGCCGCAACAGACATGCTCAGTTGATCGCCTCGTATCAGTGCTTTGGAAGGGTGGTTCCATACGGGCAGACGATTGCCGTCAACAAGGATATAATGCGGGGGAAGGGTGATCTGTTGTACGGCTTGCTGCATGGCCACTAGGGAGGCCTGCAAAATATTGATTCGATCGATTTCTTGATTGGAAATCACTGCCGTCGCAAAAGCCAAGGCTTTTTCTTTGATCATGACTTCCAGGCGCTGTCGTGTTTCTCTCTTTAGTAACTTGGAATCGTTTATCTCTTCCAGATTCTCGATCTCTGGGGGAAAAATAACCGCAGCAGCGACCACAGGGCCAGCTAATGGCCCTCGCCCTGCCTCATCAACGCCTATCAAGTGGGATCCAAATTCATGTCGTTTGTTCTGATCAAAAAGCATCAATTCCATCAAGACAGTCCTTTATGATCACGGTCGGTTCGGTGGAAGAGGCAAAACCTCTGATGGCGGAATGCCAGGATCATCATCCCCTCCCCCGCCCAGTTGGGTCGCCAATAGTGTTCCCAATAAAACAGCACCACCCGCCCAGGGAGCATATCGCATCCAATTGACAGACTGTTTTTCGAGAGATACAAAGAGTGTATCCGCTTTTCCGCCAACCACCTCTACTTGCAAAATTTTTTCCGTATATCCTTTGCGTGTAACCGCAATTTGGTATTGATCATTGACGAGATCGGAAAAAACAGCGGGATCGGTAAGACTGACTTTTGACCCGACCTCAGGATCGACAAGCACCACATTTGCATCGGCAGGCGCTGTTTTGACCACAATGTCGCCCATCATGGACTGGCGGAGAGTATTAAAGCGTTTGAACAAATCCGGGGGCGTTCGCATGGGATCGAGTGACTGTTCCGGATTCGATCGAATCGCTGTTTGTAGCATTTGATCGACGATGGCAGATTCAACTCCGGATCGAATAAGGGTAAAAGCCGTATACACACGAGCCATAAAAAGATCCGATTGGGTTGCCAAAGGGTTATCCAGAACGGTTCCCAGAACATCTAAAGCACGATCAAATTCTGCCTGATAAAACAACTCTATACCTTTTTCTACTCTAGAAGAAGAGGATTCCTGAGACCCCGATATGCTTGTAAGGGCCAAAACAAACACTATTAAAAAGAGGGTTAATCGATTTTTCATCATGTTTATCCTAACGCAAATAGAGCATTTTGTGCGTAAACCTTTGTTCAGGAGTCGTGAAAACCAATAAATAAACACCGGTTGCCACCTGATGGTCGGTTTCATCCATGGCATTCCATAAAACATGGTGCTTGCCAGCAGAAAAGGAGGCATTGGCCAGGGTCTTTACTTTTTGTCCCAGTACATTAAAAACATCCAGCTCAATACGGGCCCTGGTGGGCAATTCAAATTCTATCACCGTAGAGCCGTTGAAGGGATTGGGATAATTGCTGCGCAAGGCAAATGATTCAGGCACATAGGAGTTGGCATTTTGCTGATCCATAAACTCGGCAGACCCGATCAGCAAACGAAACTCCATATGCTCTCCCGCGATGCGGCTAACCGTAGAGTCTGAACTTAAATCCAGATATTGGTCGTTTTGCACATCGTGTAACCTGATTAAATCATCCTGCCAGGCCAGCTTTCGCACGAGAATTTTAACGGGTCCATGGATCTCATTGCACCGGACCAAAAGGTTCCATATCGCTCCGTCCTGAGGAGCTCTGAAATCCGTGGCCCATTCTATTTGTCCCAGCGGGGCATCTTTATTGACAATAACCGTTCGGATTTTTTCAGAAACGGATCTGGGTTTGATAAAATCATATTTGGCATCCCAGTGTTCAGTGGCTTGTTCTGCAAAACCCAAATAAAGAGTTTCGTCGTAGACATTTCCCTGTTGTACAACCAATTGAAGCATCTCTTTTGCCACGGGCAACGAATGCCTGGCAGGGACGCGTTTGGCAGGGGTCTTTTCTTTCGCCGGGATTATTAAAGAGAGATCATCGCGTAATGCATACAAGCTATAGCCTGTCCATGGATCCAGAGTACGAACCTGGGGTGGCAAGAGCCATTCACCCGGATAGGCAAAAGGCCCCTGGATATCGGTGGTATCCAGGGCACTGGCGACTTTGATCTCTTGCCAGTCCACAGAAAATGCATAGGGCACAGCGATATCATTCCACCCTCTGCGCAGTGAAATAGTAAACGGCTTGACTGTCGAAATCGTCGTGGCGGGTCCGGTATCGAGTATAATATTTTTTTGTGAATTGATGAGCCAATAGGCATAGCCGGATTTGAGTGAATCGATTTCCGGATATTCTACAAATTGATTGTCACTGACACGCCATTCGTACAAACGCCATTTTTTATTATCATAGGCTCCGAGATCATCCTCAAAAAGTTCTGAGAGTTGAGTGTTTTGCACTTTGGCCGGAATAGAGATCATTCGATATGCTGACTGATCTTGCCCGGACACCAATGGCTGTGGATGTGACAATCCCTGCGGCATTGTCACGCGCACTCCGTGTGCCTGAGCACTGTTCGAGGCAGGTGAACGGGTTTGATTTACACCATCCGACGCAAAGATAATATATTCCACTCCTCTTTCACCACTGGCATTGCCGGGGATGGAAGCCGTGAAAACCTGGCCGTCCAGATTTTGCATATCCACAGGGGTGCCTTGTCTGCTTCCGCCAGGACGATAGAGCAGCCGAACAACCTGTAAAGGGTTCTCCTCATTCACCATGGCTCGAACCTGAAAGCCGGTTCCCTGCTCGACGGTAGAGAAGGTTGTCTGATTTGTAATTTCGGGAGGTTGGCTATCCAGATAAAATGACGCTCTTGTCGGGGCACTGCGGTTGGCAGCACTATCTACCAGTACGACATCGAGAAGGTAATGTCCATCATCGAGTGAACCCACTGGTACCTTACACAATACGGATGCCGAATGTGCTTCCTCAGAGGTCACCGGACGCTCCACAGGGGATCTGCTGATCAAGCCATGGATTAACGAATCCAGATGAGATTCGCGATAATAGACGAACAATTGTAACTCGTTACTCTCTTTCTGGTTAAACCAGTTATCTGACCAAAGAGGATTCACCCATTTTAACGAATCTATTTCCGGTGCTACAGGATCATATCTCAGCAGAATCGATTCCCACTGGCGATAGTCGACATTGCCGCGATAATCCTGCAGCCAGACATAAAGCATTTGCCCATCCTTTTTATTCGCTGTCACCTTTAAGGGACCCTCGGCAATTTGTGTTGCGGTGGTATCATCAATCGCTTGCGGAGGGATATTCAGCTTGTAATAGAGCCTGGCAATGCCACTGGGATCGACAGGTTCCTGCCAATCCACCTCGAATTCCGGGGATGATTGCCATGGTGAAGGGGTCTCGTCACGAACTGACAATGATACCGGTGCTGGCGGAGGATTCGTATCGGAGACAGTTGTATCTACCCGAGTGGTGGATTCAGCCTGACCGAGAAATGGCTCGCGATTGCCCACGAGATCCCAGGCAGCAACCTCAAAAGAGTAGCGGTGGCCATGGACGCCCACGTATTTAAAAGAAGACCGACTGACTTTTTCATTCAATAGATACCACTGACCATCATCGATTCGCAGCCGAACATCATATTCTCCGGATAGTCCCACTCCATTGCCATCATCCCCTTGTAAGGTACCGCTCCAACTCACAATAAATTCACCATTTGCGCTTGTTTCTGGCGATGAAGCCCGGGCTCCTGTGGCAATCTGACTATCCAGGCACAGATCGAGTGTATCATAGGCAACATTACCCGCCAGATCCCACAATTCCACGATAAAGAGAAAACAACCATCAGACCAATTTTGTAGAGACAGGTCATAATTCCAGAGTATCTCATTCCCTGCCGAAAGTTCATCGCTGACAAACGGTGCCGGCAAAACATCACTGCGCAAAACAACCTGTGCGGGATGGTCTTCTGCATAGTTGATCCCGAATCGAGCCGTTTGTTCGCGGTTTGTGTTAAGCCACTTGCCACCATAATGAGAATTTTCGATTTTCGCGGTCATGATGACCGGGTCAGTTCGATCAACTTTAATAAACAGCGAATCTGCCTGACGATAGTCACTATTGCCGCTGCCGTCCTGCAACCACAAAAAGAGTGCCGACTCTCCTTCGGGCAAATCATCGAGACGAATGGGTGAGGTGGCCACCCTGGTAAGCGTGGTATCATCGTTGGCAACAGGAGCCTGGCCGATTTTTAAAAGCACACGAGTGACGCCGCTCGGGTCCGGCGGATTCTCCCAGCTGATGAGGACTGAATCGCCCTGGCTCCAGGACGGAGGCTCCGGATGAACCAGAGCCATATTGAGCGGAGAACCAGGGGCTTTGGAATCACCAAATAATGGATCCAGAATGGTTACGCTCTCTTCAGTACCGGTCATCATTTCACGATTCCCTACCTTATCATAGGACGCTGCCTCAAAAGCCACTCGATCGATTTGGGTGGCATCAAATTGAGAACTCGTAACCTGGGTACGGGTCAACCAGGGTTTCCAATCCTCACCATCCACCTTTACCCGGACGTCATAGAGACCCGCCAAACCAGAGCCCTGGGCATCCGTGGCTGCATTTTCCGACCAGGTCACCTCGACAAGGCCGGGTGACATAGAATCGGGGGAAATAGCAACTGTGCCTTGTGGCGGAGTAGAATCGAGACCTAAATAGAGAGAGTCTGTGGCTGTGTTACCGGCACTGTCTCTGAGGCTAACAGAAACAGGATAAACACCATCTCCCCGGTTCATAAAATCGAGAGGTAAATCAAATGGCGACGCAAAGCCTGCAACATGCGTGGAATCCATCCATCCGGGAATATTGATACGAATGGAAGCGAGATTATTTTCTGAATAATAACAGGTTACATCCACATCCCGCACAACCAACGGATTAAACCATTGTTCTTCAACCGGCAAAGGCTCAAAACGCAAAGAATCAATGACCGGCCTGGTATTATCATAGCGTAAACGAATGCTGGCAGTGTTGCGATAATCGCTATTGCCACTCCCATCTTCCAGCCACAGATAAAGCCATTGGCCATAAGGCTTGGTGGCGTGTACCGAAGCGGGGGCTGCTCCGCTGAGCGTGGCGGTGGTATCTGTGGACGATTGCGGAGGAGAATCGAGCTTGTAAAAAGCCCTGCTTATTCCACTCACATCATCAGGATTCTCCCAGTTCAATTCAAATGTGCGGAATCGCTGCCAGGGACTGGGATTGCTTTCCCCAGCGACGAGAGAAATCGGAACCGAGGGTGCAATGAGATCAACAAGTGTAGTATCTACAATAGTTTCGGAAAGGGCTTCATAACGCGGTTGATGGTTGCCCAACCGGTCATGAGCAACCGCTTCGAAATAATAAACGTGGCCATGCTCTCCCTGAAATTTGCCGGTCTTTTGGGTGGTTTTATTTAACCAAATTTCCCAACCTCTGCTGTTGTCATTCACCCATACATCAAAAGTTCCTGACAACCCGACGCCATCACCATCATTTCCTCCGGACCAGGACACATCGAAAGATTTATATCCCGTCGTATCAGGAGAGATGACATTGACCTGCTGTGGGGCCGTGGTATCGATATGCAGTGTATCTTGTAGGGTCGAACTGTTGCCGGCACTGTCTGTCAATGTTGTGGTTAAAGTATAGACTCCATCGCTGGCACCGCCGATCGGAATATTGATTATTTCAGTGGCATTGACAAGACTGGCAGGATTTGCATTGCGAATATTCACCCCCAAACCGGGAATGGATATCTGGAGCAGATCCATTTGTTTTTCATTATAGTTCAGAACATATTCAGCGATACTGCTCGTGCTCAAGGAATACCAATCCGGCTCAATACCGGCATTTTGGAAAAAAGCGGACTGCAAAACAGGATCCTGCGCATCGTAACGAATCGTGGTTCGGGCATGGTTACGATAATCTACATTGCCCTTGCCATCGGCAAGCCAGAGATAAACGCTATAAAGGCCTTGTGCCGGAGCTGTTACTGATAAGGGCCCAGAAGGAGAAACCGAACCGGTCGTATCCTGATTGGAGCCTGGCGGCTGGCTACTGACTTTGTAATAGAGGAGTGCGAGTCCGCTTTCATCTGAGGGGAGGGTCCAGGAAATTTCAAAAAAGGGTATAGATTTCCAAAACCGATCGCTTCGACCATCAACAAGAATAGATCGTGGAGGCGGTGGTGCTGCGATATCATCGGCTGTGGTATCCACCACGGTACGGGTCTCTGCCGTACCCAGTGCGATCTCTCGATTTCCGACTAGATCCCAGGCAAGAGCTTCGAATTCATAGCGAGATGAATGCCGGGCTCGATCAAATTGGGCATGATCCCCTTGAAATTGGGTCAGCCATATTTGCCACGGACCATTGTCTTCACGATAGCGGATATCATATTCTCCGGATATCCCCACCCCTTCATTATCATTCGCTGCCTGCCAGCTGACGGTAAACGACAATTCCGATGTCGTATCCGGAGAAAGAGCCTGAGCCCCAGCTGGAGGAGTATTATCAATTTTCAAGGCTATGGATTTGTTGCGTTGGTTGCCCGCACTATCCACAATCGCTATATTGATACTCGTTTGCAAGCTGCCAAATCCCTGAATGGAAATGGGGGCCACCAGCGAATCACCAATATGATGATAGCTATCAAAGATACCCAACGTTTCATTGGATACAATCAAAGAATCCAGAGCAAGATCCTGAGCTTTTACCACAAGAGTGGCAAGCGGGCTATCTTCACTCTGATACCAGGCAGGAGGATATGCCGGATCGAGAAAATAGAGATCCGATATCGTCGGCTGGGTAGCATCATATCGCAACAAGACTTTTGCATGCTGACGATAATCCACATTTTGCCATTTATCTTCGAGCCAGACATAAAGCGGAATTTCCCCTTCTCGGGGAGCTTGAATTTGCAATGGGCCTTGTGCGTCGCCAATACCGGAAAAATCCTGGTTAGAGACTGGAGCTGAACCCAACTTCCAGTAGCTTCGAACCACGCCACTTTCATCCTTTGGATTGATCCAATGGATGACAAAGTTTACTTCTTTAGACCATGGACTGGCTCCGACAGAACCATTGGCCGACAAATTGATAGGAGCGGCAGGTGGGTCAATATCGTCTGCAGTGATATCGATAACGGTACGTGTTTCTGCTTGTGTCGAAACGGTTTCACGGTTATCAACGTTATCCCATGCCACAGCTTCAAATTCATAAGAGTGACCGTTTTCACCGGAATATACCTTCTGCTGACCTCGAAATCGATTGAGCCAGAGCTGCCAGGGGTCCTGGTCTTTTCGAACAAATACATCAAACAATCCGGCCAAACCGCTCCCGGGACCATCTGTTCCCCCTTTCCAGGAAACAACAAAGTCGACCGTGGCGCTCAATTCAGGTGAGGACGCAAGTGTTCCTAAAGGGGGTACACTATCCAAACCCAAAGGCAGATTCAGGCTTGACGAGTTATTTGCCGAATCCAGCAAGGTTGCTTCGAGCCTATATTCGCCTTGATTATCCGCAGGCAAATCAATTGTAAGATCCGATACCGCTCCTTTTTTAGGTGAAAGTCCGGTTACAGACCCTGAAATATTTGTTCCAGGGACGCTATATTCGAACCGTTCAGCGAAAAGATCATAATATTGAGCACGTGCTGTCAGAGAATTGACCTGGCCGTTGTACCAGTTCAAGCCATCAGGATCAACAAAAGAAGGATCGGGTGCAACCCAGTCGAGCGCTGAAAAGCGGGGGATCTGAGTATCCCGTCGCAACAACACCATACCGGCATTCTGATAATCCAAATTGCCTTTGTTATCGCGCAGCCAAATATAGACAGGAATATGCCCATCCGTATTTTGAATCAGCTGGAGCGGCCCTCCTCCTTCCACAATACCGCTATAATCGTTGTTATGTCCGGGCGCGCTGCCGATTTTATAAAATGCATCCTTGATGCCACTGGGATCAAAAGGCAACTCCCAGGTAATCTTGAACAAGGATGTGGTATTATTCCACGGGCTGGGGTTTTCTCCATTGGCGAGCAAACGCCTGGGGGCAGGAGGAGCAGCATCGTCATTTGCAGTGGTGTCAACAAAAACCTGGGCCTCAAACTCACCTGTGAACGATTCCCTGAGACCGATCCTGTCATAGACTGCTGCCTCAAATTCGTATAAAGTATTATGTGTGCCGGTAAATACACTGTCCAGAGAAGGGGTCTGATTCAACCAGAGTGTCCAGGGCCCCTGATTCACACGGTATCGGATATCATAGAGCTGTTGTACACCGCTGCCGTTGCCGTCGCTGCCAGCAGACCAACTTAACTCAAACTGGATTGACACAGATGTATCATTGACTACAAAAGCCACCGAGCCCAGAGGGGCGGTACTATCCAGTCCCAATTGCTGTTCTGCGGAAGAGCGATTGCCCGCGCTATCGACCAGGGTAACAACCAGCGTTTGAATGCCATCCGGTGAACCACTAAGAAATAATTGACCCCTTGATTGTTCCAAAGAGGGATTTTCGACCCGTTGGTTATAGTTTAAAGCCGGAATTTCCAGTAGCAAAGAATCGGGATAGGGTTCATCATAACCAACATCGACAGATATGGGTTGGCCGGGATTCAACCAGATACCGTCCAGGGCCGTATCGGGTAAAGCAATTGTTAAATTTTGGGGTTGAACACGATCAAGGGTAAACGTTTGAAAGGAACTCCACGCACTGTAATGATTGCCATCGAATGCCTGAACAGTCCATGCAAAAATCCCATCAGCCAATTCGGGTACAGTCGCACTGACTTGTTGTATGCCTGCCGAACTGATTGGGGGCAAAGGATTAAAGCGCTGTGGCAACCTTCGGGAATCGATAAGGATCTCATTATCCGGGTCTTGTAAATCGATCACTTTGACCCTAAAGTGCAAAGGATCGCCGTCAGGGTCAGCAGTACTGTGCCAACTCAAAAGAGGTGGATCACTGGCTGTAAATCCATTCCGGGGGGGCGAAACCAAATCCGGGCTCTCGGGGGGTGTATTGCCGTTGAGTTGATTCCAAAGCACAGCCATTTGATTTGACTCTGAAACCACTGCGATATCAAGTGCGCCATTATCATTCAAATCCGAAATCGATAGTAACTGAGAATTTTCAGGTACGGTATAAGGAATACGATTGGAATAGTGACCTGCACCATCATTCAAAAGAACAGAAATCTCGTTTTCACTACTCCCCATCACCACAACATCCATATCACCATCAGAATCCACATCACCTGATAGCATCCAATTCGGTGCAGGGCTGGCGGTATATACAGCGGGATTGGTGGTATATATGGCTTCTCCGTCAAGGAGCCCCTGGTGACGGTAGACATAGATTGCATTGCTATTGAGTTCACAGGTCAAAATATCAGGATACCCATTACCGTTCGTATCAAATGTCAGACCGGCTTCAAAATCAGTAGGTGCATCCTGAGAAAAAGTAATATTGGGGTGATCCATAAAATGAGGAAATGCTCTCTCATTTTCAAATGCCGCAACCACAGGTCCACCACCCTGACGAGTAGCAACAATATCAAGAAAGCCATCCAGAGAGTAATCCGAGGCATCCAGGGATTCGGCACGATAATCATTCCAGAATCCGTGCAGTCGCTCAAAGACACCCTGGCCATCATTAAAGAATAATTCGATCGCATCATTTCCGCTGGGGTTCATCCTCTTGAGAATGGCAATATCCAAATCTCCATCATTGTCAAAATCAGCCAGAGAGCCTGAACGCGGCTCGGCTTTGGCTCCCTCGACTTGCAGTGTTTGGCCGATATTCAGAACAGGACCCGGTTTGACAAAGCATGTGGAAAATTGATTGAGTTCATATTTTGATGATCCCCGATGGATCAAAAGCATATCCGGTATGCCATCATTATCCATATCACCGACTTTGATCGGACGGGTACGCAGTGGAATGGGTGCTGAAGCAATTTCGATAAAACCATTATCTCTCCATGAAAGCAGCACAATAATCGGCTGACCATCACGAAGCCCCGAAACAGCCAAATCATTGACACCATCCTGGTCAAAATCTGCCGAGGCAACACTGGTGGGAGAATCGATCGTTGAAAAGGTGCTGACATCAAACTGTGCTGCCCCCTGATAAGGGCTGGGCATGAACGTCCAGGTATATGAATCGATGCTCGAACCTGATTGCGACACGATCGGTGTGAGCGTGGCGGTGACCAGAGAATTCGACTCTAGGGTTTTTTCCGGAACCCAAAGCAGGGTTTTTTGATCGGCAGACAGCATCAGGTTACCCTGCAGTTTGCCATTAAAACTCGAATGCACAATCATGGAATGGGGTTCTACAGAGGCAGGATCTATGGGCTGGTCAAATCTTACACGGATAATCGTTGCAGGATCCACAGCAACAGCGTGAGGTGATGGAGACAGCTCTTTGATGCTTAATCCCCAAACTTGATTTATCGTCAGAAAACATATCCCCATGCCCCACAATATCATTCGTAAGCAGTTATTCATAAAGATGCTAATCCTATGCAATCTGTATCACGATCAACTGGCCAAATCACTTATCTAGGTGTAATATGGCAATCAATAACCAAACGTTCATCAGGTTTGACAAAAACCAGTGTATCGTTTGGTGTGACGCTGAAACCTTCTCGTTCTATTTGAATGCGATGCCAACCCACAGGCAAAGTAAACCGAACGGGTGTGCTGCGTGATTCGTTTTTATCGTCAAGGGTAACATACGCATACCCATACTGCAAAGCATTTTCCAGGACAACCGACAAGGTGCCATTGCCCGGAGCAGAGGCATCAAATCGAATCTCAGAGGGCATTGACTCATCGATGCGTACCCTGGTTGTCCACTGAAATCCGGCTTTGGTTTCAACATAAGTAACCGGGTATACACCCTCTTTCAATTCTATTTGTACAGGCAAATTTGTCCTTTGCAGATGACCATTTATGCTAATATGATCAGCAAACGGCACTTTAATGAAATTTACCTCTATTTTAGGTTTTTCAAGCGGCATTAAATCGATATATAACTCGTTAGAACTCTGCATACTTGCTGTAACCGTTTTAAAAGCAGTCTCATAATCCTCTGACTCTACTCTGATTCTATAAGATCGATTGGGTTCCACCTGTTTGGATATAGACGTTCTGGAGCCCTGCAAGAGTCCGGCAAACTTTTCATTGACATATACACTCGACTCTGTCGAATCATCCCTTTCTACATGAATTGTCAAAGGCACCAGCGCCGGTGCCTGGTCGATTTGTGGCAAAGATACCTGAGCCGGTTTTTCATTTTGGGCTGTCCGAGACTCTGTCTCTGTTGAGGACGGGATCGGAACCTCGGTGCGATCAGGGATTTGGCGCTCCTGTGACTCAATTTCTTCCACAAACTCTTGATAAAAAATTTCTTGTTCATTTAAAGGGGATCCGGATTGCAGATTGATTAAAAAAGCAACAGCGATGAGCAAAACGATGATCAATAGAGGTGCAAAGATTCGCACCATTCTCACACGGTTTCCAACCCAGGCCGGGTCTTTTGGTAAAAGCCATTGAGCCCAATTTGAAAAACGCTCCGGCATTGCCATTTGACTAACCGGGTCATCATCATCCTGAAAAACTTCAACAGAGCGTGGTTCCAGGTCCTGCAAGAGTTCGACAAAGTTTTCATATCGCTCGGACTGGGGTTTTAGCATTTTCTGCACAATATGGCGGGTCTTGGAAGAGACATTAAGCATTTCCTCCGGTCCGGTTCTAAACTCTACCTCTTTGCCGATTAAAAGCTCATCAAAACTCAATTCTTTACGTGGATTCCCCCCTGTCAGACATTGATAGGCAAGGAGACCGAGCGAAAAGATTTCCCCTTGATTATCCACTCCCCCTTTATCCTGCAGCCGTTCGGGTGACATATAATCGGCAAAAGACCGGGCCTCTTGTTCGTGTTTTGTAAAAAAGGCATAATCGGCCAGAGGCCCCATACCGAAATTAAATAGTTTGATATCACCCTCATCGGTAAGAAATACAGAAGAGGGTCTGATAAAACCATGCTTGAATCCACTGATATGAATTGTTTTGAGGGAATGAGAAAGGGTTTTTAGCAAATAAAGAACTTTTTCTTCAGACAGGATGTTCTCTTTTTCTAGCAGCTCTTCCAGAAATCGGCCCGATTCATACGAATGGACGGCGTAAAACATGGCGTCCTGTTCACCATAGTCAATGGTTTGAATGACACTTTTATGGTTTATGGCTTTAGAGACAGCGGCAGCTTTAAAAAAAAGGGATGTCAGTTGTGAATCCTCAGTAGCCTGTTCATTGAGGATTTGAAACCATAGATGGTCACCGGAATCCAGGGATTCTGCCTGAAACAGAGACCAAAAATTCTGTTCAGTGACAAGAGTCAATATTTTATTATTTCCGATGATAATGGGCATAAGTGAACCATCCCGTGTCATGGGTACCATAATCCTCCCTCCGAAAAGAGCTGAATGGCACCAGAATCATATGTACAGATTACATTTGCATGGTGATCTTGCCAGCGATCAATAATTGTCTGATCAGGCAAGCCGAAGCGATTAAATTTGCCAACCGAAATCAAAGCCTTTTCAGCCTTGATTTTTTCAACAAAGTCTATCGAACTGGCCGTCTCACTGCCATGGTGCCCGACTTTGACGATTTGCGAAGAGAGCAAACTATCGAACCTCAACATTTTAAACTCTGCACCGGATTCAGCGTCACCTGTCAGTAACAGAGAGGAATGTTGATAGACAATCTTTAATACAATCGATGCGTCGTTCATATTCGCCGCATCCCGGGCCGCCTGATGCAACGATTCAGAATCGGGATGCAGTACCAGGCAAAGACAATTCGGATCGAAACACAAGGTATCTCCGCTCTGGATGATATGAGAAATCATCGTTTGCTCAACGGGCCAAAAAAGTGAATCTCCAACGAGTCCCGAATGAATCAATCGATCACATGACACAGACCGTAAAAGACCATTCAACCCTCCGATATGGTCACGATGAGGATGGGTTATGAGAATGGCGTCGAGATGATCGATTCCCTGACGTCTTAAAAAAGGAGCGATTACATCCTGACCGTAATCAAAATCCTCATAAACATCTCCGCAATCGATCAAGAGAGTCCGATAATTTGGAAAACGCAACAAGATAGCATCGCCCTGTCCGACATCCATCACGGTAACGCAAAGCTTTTTATTAACTTGAAACGCAGCAAGCCAAACCATACCGCTGATCATGACCAGACTCGCAAACACGTATCGTTTCTGAAGCTTTGAACGGAATGGAGCAGCCAAAACGGCGACGATGATTGTATAGATCAGAAAAAATCCCCGAGTAGGTCTGCGCACAAAAATCTCTGTGCCTGGAATATCAGCAAAGGTTCCGACAATCCAAAGCAGAGAATGTGCAATCAACCAGGCTGTCTGAGCCACGAGATCGCCAAGCGGATAAAATATCGCCGCCAGTACAGCAGCCATATACCCGCAAGCCACCAATACACCGACCAGAGGTATCACAAACAGATTGACAACAAGGGATAAAAGAGGCAAGCGTCCAAAGTAATAGGCTGACAGCGGAGCGGTTGCAATCAATGCCGCCAATGAGACCAAAAACAGTGAAACCACACCCGGCCAGAATGCTTTTGATTTTTCCTGCCAACTCAAAATTCTGCTTTCCAATCCGGATTGCAGACGCGGATAAATCAATGCAATTCCCAGAACCGCAATAAAGCTGAGTTGAAATCCCGCCTGAAAAAGTTGCAATGGATTGATCAGCAACAAAATAACGGCTGCCACGGCCAACGAATTGATCACAACAGGTCTCTTTTGGATCACATGGCCAAATAGAATTAGCGCTGCCATAAGACTGGCGCGACATACAGGAGGTTGAAAGCCGGTCAAAGCAGCGAATGCAGCCAATCCCAGAACAGCCAACACAGTACGAAAGGGATTGGGAATTCGAACCCCTTTGAGAAAGAGCAAAATCACCCCCAGCACGAGTCCCACATGCAATCCTGAAACAGCAAGCACATGAATAACACCGGTTCTTGCAAATGCGGATTTGAGTGAATCGTCGAGGTCGCGTCTGGAAGCGACCAAAAGACTTTTTACAAGCGCACCCTCCTGGCCGCCTATTGAACCATCGATAA
>CAYNUX010000025.1:0-19796 GCA_964400115.1 uncultured Cytophagia bacterium | reverse complement strand
CCCCCACCGGTCAGGTTTCTTTGCCGGTGAAATTATGGATGACCGATGCCGAACAATCCACTCGAAACGTTATGGTCGAAACAAAATCCGGTACACATGGACTTTTAACCGTGCAAGAAACCGGATATATAGAATTGCTTTCCATGAAATCCAGCCAACCTGCCGTAACGCGCGGTCAATCGGAACCCTGGCGGGTATGGGTCAAAATTTCCAATCCTGGCGGGAGTCAGATCGATATATTGGGTGAACAAAGCCGGCTGGATTTCGGTCAGAACGGTCAATGGAACAACGTTTTTACCGTCGAGCCCATCAGTGATTTGCTTGTGCAACCTGGGTCTATAGACTCGGTGTCTTTTGAGATTTCTCAGGTCGGAACGAATGTCAATTTGCTGGGAGAGTTGGATATTTCGGCATTTATTTCCGCCAAAGAGATAAATACTGCAAAGATAACAGAGCTCGATACGCTGACCAATGGTGATCCTGCTCGTTTGAAAGTGACCGTTCAAGATTCGGCATTTTTGAGAATTAAAAATCTGTTTGCCGATTTACCCAATTTTCCCTTTGTTAATGTTGGCCAGGAATTTTCTCTCTCAACTCGCGTGGAAAATCCAGGCAGCGGGGATATGGTGGAATATGCCCGGCTGTTATACCTGCATCAGGATAATTCTTTCGAATTCGTGAGCAGCAATCAAACTGTTTTAGATTCAATTTATGCCGGACAAGTTGTGTTTAGCGATAATGATGTACGCGTCAGAGCCATTGGCTCATCAGGAACTTTTTCATCTATGACTGTAACCATCGATTCTTCCCGTTCCCGAAATACCGGTCAGCACGTAGAGGTCTTGCCACCGGTTTCACCCGCAGACACTTTGGTTGCGCTAACGTTTCAAGAACCTGCGGTGCTTTCTTTTGATTCTCTTTTTACTTCACAGGACACCTTGTCGGCAGGGACGATTGATCCCTGGACCATCACTGCGCGGGTAAGCAATGCCGGAGAGGCGGCTCTTTTGCTAAGAACACCCAGCGCAGAGGATGTTAACTTTGACCGTGAGGGATATGTCGTAAAGCCTCCTTCTTTAACGGCAGCGCAAAAAAGATTGTCAAAGGGTGAAACCCTGGATTTGCGTTATACGGTAAGCAATACCCCAAACCGAAGCGGATTAATCAATATCGATGTTGATCTGATGGCCAGTGATGCCAATGATACCTCAAGGGTATTGGGTCCGGAATCAAAGAATACGCAGATCCATGTCCGCACGAGTTCCGGCGTGCGATTGAGCAAGACATTTGTGGATAATTCTCTGTTTAACGGTGTTTTGACCAATGATACGCTCAAGACTGTTACAGAACAAATTTTTCCGATTTCTATTGAGGTGACAAATGTTGGGGCCCAGCGACTCGACTCTGTATGGGTTAGCATCTTTACCGATCAATTTGAATTCACAGGATCTGATACCGCTTTACTTACTTCCGTCGTCTCTTTGGATACAGCTGTATTTTATTTAAAATCTCCGACAAAAAGTCCATTAAAGGAGAGCCTCAATTCTAGAATTCTCAGGGCAACCGGTTTGGATAAAGCTCCGGCAAGGATTTTTCCTGCACAGGATTCGACACAGTGGGTTAAAAATCATACTCCGGCACAGCTCACAATAGAACGTGTGAGCATCAATGCTATACGTGAAAATAAAGTGAGTTTTGACCAAGATTTTACGGTGAATGTATCTGTTCGAAATGAAGGACAAGAGCCTGCCAGGCAGGTAAAAATCAAGCTTTCAGCTGACCCAGAAATTGTGGATCTTGCTGATACGCTCAAGACTTTTCCGATCGATATTGCCGGAGGAGAATCATTCCAGCTTGCATTTGCTGCACAAGCCCAATCCATATCTGATATTGTTACATTCAGTGCAGAAATCGATACAGCGATCGGATGGTTTTCAAACTCTGCTGCGACCGTTATTGATCCGGGCACGGCCCGATTTACACAGGCAATTATTCAGGCACCCGCTAGTTTACAAATTGATAGTATTTTAGATAATGTAACCGAGATCCAGGCCGGGGACAGCAAGAATATTTGGACCATTAAAACCATTGTCAGAAACAATGGCCAGGCTGATTTGCTTTTTACGGGGATTGACGAAGGAGATATTCAGTTTAGAACCAATGGTCAGCCGGACCGAGATTTCGAAATTGTCCCTCCGACCCGGTTGGCAAAAAGAAATGATTTTGTTTTGGCCGGAGGTCAGGTAGACACATTGATTTACAGGGTAAGTGAAAATGGAAAAATTGCGGGTGAATCACAATATACTGTTTCCTTAACGGCTCGTGATCTCAACAAGCCTGATACTCAAACCCCACTTTCTGCTGCAGGTTCAGGGAATGTTACAGTCACCAGTCGTGCATGGATTCGTATCGATCAGGTAGAGATCCCCTCTTTCGGAAAAGCAATAGACGGTGCCAGTCTGATTAACCGCGACCAAGAATTTACTGTAAAAGTCCGGGTAGAAACCGGAGAATTTGCCGGTGTAGATAGCGTCTTTATCAGATTGGTCTCCGACGGACAGTCTTTAATTGAGCCAGATACTCTTTTTATTGATTTTATACCTGCAGAAGAGGAATCAAATGTCAAGATCACATTGACTGCACATTCTGACTGGGATCCGGCCCTGGAGCAAATCAGTGAAACCTTTTCTGCTGAAATCTTACACGCCAAAGCTCAGGGATCTCAATTGTTGGCCCAGGTCCGCCCCCCTGACCGGGCCGAAGATGCACAAGCGACTGTTTGGATTCAGGTACCTGCCATTGTTAATATGAATGGGGCCTTTTCTAATCCCTCGGATTCTATCGTTACTTTGAATCAGGAATTCGATATAAAAGCTATTGTTTCTAATTTAGGCAGTGGTCCGGTTCGCGATGGTCAGGTCATGTTGAGGTTGCCCGATGGCTATCGAGCAAAAAACGATGCTGGTGAATGGATAGAGGGAACTCTGACCAAGGGATTCAAAATCCAAAACCTGGAATCGAGCAAAGAGATTATATATCATCTCATGGCTCCAGAGACAGAATCCAGTTCTGACACACTTTTACTATCTCTGGTGGGCGCTCCGACAGACGTGAATAGCGGTCAGCCAGCCGAAGTCAAACGCTCGGCAGACACACTGTTTGTGTCCACTTTGACCACAAATTTATCTGTCGGGTCTTTTGTCATTTCTGCACCTTTGGGCGCCACAGACGGTGTATTATCTACCGAGCAATCATTTCGCATCCGGGCAGCGATAAACGTGACAAAAAATCTTCAAGATGTGAAAGCAAAGTTGATACTACCATCTACATTGAACTATCAGCTTTCAACTCTTGTCGAGGTTCCTGTAAATGACGGTCAGGCTCAGTGGGAGCTTCTCGTGCCGAATGAACCCATATCATCTCCACACAAGTTTCGTTTGGAGGTTCAAGCTCTGAATGGGGATGAAATGATCAGAATGACTGATTCACTTACCGTTGAATCGGTGGTACGCCGGGCGAACCTATATCTTACTATGCTCGAGGTATCACAACCACTCAGTGTGATGCAGAATGGTCAGGCTGTATTTTCTACCGACCAGACCGCGACATTGAGAACGAGCATTCAAAATTTTGGAGATGCTGATATTCTGGATGACGATACAGGGACCGTAAGACTCGATTTTTTGGCGAGCGGATTATCTCTTGTTGATGAGAGTGATAGCCCGGTTGTCCCTTTCAATGTGGATTCGGATGTATCATGGGATGTGAAAGCTCCCTCTGTGGTCACTGATTTGAAAGAAATTCGAATACATATTAATAATATTCCCCATGATGAAAACAGCGACTTACCGGCATTAATCTCCAATTCCCCCAATATTCTCAAAGTACGTACAGAAAATCGGGGGTCTATTGCCGTTCACTCTTTACGGATCAGTGAACCTTCTGGTGCAACAGATGATACATTGTCTACAGGTCAAAATTTCAGGGTTCAGGCAGAGATAAGCTCTGATCGAATTGCTCCTGGTATGAAAGCAAGAATTCATTTCAGTTCCGAAGAATTTATTCCTGCGGTTCAGGATGTCGATGTTCCACAGGGCGATGGGGTGTTGGTTTATTGGAGTGTTCGGGCTCCTGATAATGCAAGTCCTTCTGGCGAAAGAATATGGATCACTGTCAACGGTACTGATCAGGGCTCAGGGGAAAGAGTCTCAGTGCAAACCAATGACTTTCAGATTATCATCCAGGAGGCCACCGTCTTTTCAATACTTCCGAGTATCAGTTTTCCTGAGGGACTGACCGATCTTGTATCCACCGATCAGGAATTCAAGTTGACTGCCACGGTTCAGCATACAGGGGCGTCCTTTATTGACGGAGATAGCTTAACCGTTCAACTTGTACGTCCGGAGGCGTATACTTTTATCAAAGATAATCCGATTAAACGCTCTGCCGGTGATACTATTACCTGGGCATTGCGCACTCCCTCTGAACCTCCTGCAGGATTATCCACTTTTCGTTTTGTGATCACGGATGTGCCTCGCGATGCCAACTCGGGTCAAAAAGCCCGTGTTCGCAATGAGGATGTTCGATTTGCCATCCAAACGGTAGAAAAAGCCAAAATCATTTTGAGAGCTTTCCTGGATACCCGAACCGGGGTCGATTCCGGCAGCGTACGAATAGGAAGCGAATTCCAGGTGACCGCTCGTATGGAAAACACCGGACAAGCTGGATTTGCACAAAATTCAACGGCCAAGGCCAGACTCATACTCCCTGAAAGTGGTTTTTCTACCTCTGAGCCGTTGTTAAAAACCACAACGGGTAACCAGTTTAGTTGGCGTATCCAAGCCCCAACAGAATTAATAGATACCGCGCAGAGGATTCGAGTCATTTTGGATCAAGTCCCCTTTGATCAGTATGCCGGCACACCCGCCGCCGTGCTCGATGATACTGCCGAGGTCTTTGTAACAACAGAGGCGGGTATGGTTATGGTATCACAATATCAAGTTCGCCAGGGCCATATGGTGAACAAGGGCAATACAGACATACCCGTTTTAGGACTGCAGTTCAAAAACAAAGATTCTGGAACCAATACTCAGAGTGTATTGCGAGGATTACAGTTAACGTTTATGGATCGTCTGGGAAATCCGTTGCGTGCTTCTGATATTATCAGCCAGATCAAAGCTGTCAATCGCTCTGATCCCCAACAAGTCTATATTCAAACATCAGATATCGGTCAACAACGATATCAGCTGCTTGATTTTAGAGATTTGATGCCCGACACGATCAAGGGCGTAGAAACAGATTCTATTGAAATTCGGGTTGATATTCTCCCCAATACACAAGTGGATAATTTTAAAGTGGTTTTGGATTCCACTTGCCATGTTTATGCTTATGATGCTATTTCTTCATTTCAACTGGCTGTGGGCAATGCGGACGGACAGCGGGTCGACCGGTTAAGCATAAATTCAAATATTACCGTGCTTGTTGGCAGAGATCTGAGCGATTCTTTTTTCACATATCCAAATCCGTTTGGTAACTCACAACGTCCGATAACAAAATTTGTCTATACCTTGAAACAAGACAGTGATGTAATGATCCGGATATTTACCCTTACAGGAGAACTGGTCCTTGAGATGAACTATACCAAGGATCAGAATGTTCAGGAAACACGGGCAGGGATGCATGAAGCAGAGGTAATATGGGATGGCAAGAATGGCAATGGCATAAGGGTTTTAAATGGCGTGTATGTGGCCTATATCACAGCTGTTGATTATGGTGAAATCGCCAAAACCAAAATTGCAGTTGTCAAATAAGAAAGTCAGGTATGATCAGGTTTTTAAATAAAATAGTCATTCTTATATTTTGTTTATCCGGCCCAATTTGGGCGGCTAATCAGCAGTATGGTGGATTGCGAGACATTTTTGATCTGCCTGTGGGGGCCAATGCACTTGCCATGGGCGGAGCCTTTGTCGCTACGGTCGATGATCCGTTTGCTCTTTACTGGAATCCTGCAGCACTCACCCGTGTATCTAAAATTTCACTGGCATTATATATGAGCAATTTGCCCACTGACGGACAATACAATTATGCTGCGTATGCTCACCCCACTCTGTTCATGGGTACATTTTCGACCGGAATCATGCAAATAACCACCGATAATATACGTACCACCTCCGATGATGGTAGTTTTACCGGAAATTTAAATTATGGCCGAACCCTTTTTCTTTTCGGGTATGGCATAGAGCCACTATCCTGGTTGTCAGGGGGAGCAACCTTAAAAATCGAACGAGCGGTCTTTCCAGGATACGATGACCCACAAACCGGTACCGCTACCAGTCTCACCGAGTCATCAGTCGGAATGGATGTAGGCTTGCTATTTACGTCACAATTTAATAATTTACTTCTTCGCAATTCGACACTGGGACTGAATGTGCAAAATGGCTTGCGTCGATCCATGCGTGTTTTTGAACAACGTGAAAATATGCCGATGAATCTTCGTTTAGGGTTGGCTCGAGACTTTATTCCCGAAAGCGAAAACAGATTGAGGATGGCTGTGGAAGTGGAAAAGCACGAGAAATCGAGCATCCCTACCCGTTTCCATCTCGGCGCCGAGTATTCGTGGCAGGATGTAGCGTTCATCCGTGTGGGGTTATGGGATGGTCAACCTACTTTTGGAGGGGGGTTGAAATTTATCGGCATGCAACTCGATTACTCTTATTGGAGTACACAACAAGCCGAATTACAAAACAGTCATCGTATATCACTGGTGTTCAATGTCGGGAAATCAATCAAGGAACGCCTCCAGGATGAAGAACGACGCCGTCTACAGGAACTGGAAAAAGAATTAAAGCGCCAACAAGAATTTGAAGAAAAACAAAAGATCAATGAAGCGCGTGCCAAAGCCAAACAAGCCTTTGAACTGGGGAATTTGATTCAGGCTCGAATCCAGGTGTACAAGGCACTGGCGTTTGATGAAGAGGGAAATAGTCCCGAATTTACCCAGGATCGCATGCTTTTGGATCAGATTGAGCAGAAATTAAACGATCAGCGTCTCGCCGAGGAAGAACGGGCCAGAGAAGAGAGTGAAATAGAGCGCAGACGGCAACAAAAAGCCAATCAAATCAGAGAACATTGGAACCAGGCTCAGGCCTATTACCAGGACGAGAATTATCCGGCTGCAATTGCAGAGGCAGAAAAAGCATTGGAATTGGATCCCAATCGGAAAGATATCCAAAATCTTAAAGAGCTTGCAGAGAAGGATCGTAAGGAAAAGATCTATGAATTGGTTGAAACCGGCCGGAATCTGGGGAATCAGGGCCGGAATACCGAAGCCATCGATTATTATGCAGACGCTAAATTGCTGGCTCAAGGAAATGCCTCTTTGGAATCTTTTCTTCAAAATCAAATTGAGCAGTTACGACGTTCATTGGACTATGAGGATCTTTTACGACGTGCTGTGATCGCGGAAAACAACAGGAACTGGAATCAGGCTGTTGAATTATATAAAGATGCCCTTCAGATTGTACCGAATAATCAAGCCTTGAAGGAGAAATATGATCAGGCATATGCCCGTGCCAATGCGGTGAACGAGGATTTATCTCCTGAAGCCCAGGCTTTATATTCACAAGGATCTCAGGCATTCCTCAACGGCGATTATGAGCAGGCATTACAACTCTACGAACGGGCCTTAAAGAGCCAACCCTATAATTCAAAGCTTTTAAAGGCTATTGATGTTACCAAATCAAAAATTAACGAGCGATCTACTGTTGGAGATCGGTAATAAATAGGATCACACCCCGGTGTTTAAAAGTGTCACAAAAGAGCAACTCAAGGTCCCGGCCAGGATAGAATTCCTTGGGGAATTACGTGATTTTGTCACCAAAGTTGGAAAACGACACGGTTTTTCCGACAGTGTGATCAATGCTTTCAAGCTCTCTATAGATGAAGCTGCGACCAACATCATCAAGCACGCCTATAGAGATTGGGATGGCGATATCACCATCCGTGCAATTATCAAAAAAGACGCCTTGACCATTGTTTTACTCGATCAGGGTAAGTACTTTGATCCGAGAACGGTCAATGATCCTGATCTAAAGCGATATGTCGAAATCGGAAAAAAGGGTGGGCTGGGTATTTTCATCATGCGCCGGTTGCTCGACGAGATTGATTATCGCAAAACCGAAGAAGGTAATGAGCTCTGGCTCATGAAATCTCGTGATGTCTCTGTTAAAAAGCGATTTACGCTTCCCACCATTCCGGTTAATCTCAAAGTACGTTACTGGTTAATTGCGACACTGGTGTGGACCGCTATCATCATTTCCGCTTATTTCTTCTTTTTTTTTCGGCAACGACAAGTGGTGATTCAGGACTATATCGGGCAGGGGCGGAATGCCTGCTCTTACCTCTCCAGTGAGATTTGGAACAATTTTGATGAAATCCCCGCCAATTTAAAGGAAGAGCTGCTGGCAGAGGGCAGTGTTGATCTTGACTTTATTACCGCCGCATCAACTCCCATTAAATCTCTCAAAATGTCCGAACACAGTGAGCTTTTGGTCAATGCTTTTGTTGTGGATAATTTTGGTAATGTTTTGGCAAGCTCTAATCCTGATTATTTGCGGGTGGCTACCCAAGGCTATGCTCTGCCTGACAATGCGAAAAGTTTTTCAAACAATATTTACACCTATCCTTTAGACACCGGACAGCGTGTTTTGGATATTATCTATCCGGTCAAAAATGAACAAGATCAGATATTATGTAAAGTTCATTTCCAGATGAGCTATGATCGCATTTATGCGGAAATAAAGTCTGTTAGGTTTGATTATCTAAAGTTAGCTTTTCTGGGGTGGATAGCTGGGCTTTTGGGTCTCTTTTTACTCATTTATCTCATGATGAATCCCTTTCGTCGATTGGCCGAGTGGGTCAAACAATTGGGTCAGCCTGGTTCTGTTGATGAAATGGATATCGATGCCAACTCTGAAGTTGGTGAAATTGCCAAAGCTTTTAGCGATATTACCAACAAGTTGCGCGTATCACAGAAAAATGTCGCTGAACAAGAACGTTTGCAAAATGAGATGCAAGTGGCTCAGGAAATACAGCAAACACTTTTGCCCTCAGAGTTCCCGGAAATTGAAGGTTATGAACTCTCTTCTTATTATGAAGCTGCCAAAGAAGTTGGGGGTGATTATTTTGATTTTGTCGAAGTCGACAAAGATACACTGGGTATTGTTGTCGGTGATGTATCTGGAAAAGGAGTACCGGGTTCTTTGGTCATGACCATGATTCGTACGGCCCTCAGAACAGAAGCCAGGGGCGTAAAGGATGCTGCCGAAGTACTGGCCAAAGTCAATGATTTTGTGGTCAATGACATGAAAAAAGGCATGTTTGTGACCCTGTTTTATGTTATCATTGATTCACGCAGGCGAAAATTGTCATATGCCAGTGCAGGCCATAATCCCATGATTCTATATCGAACGGTCACCAACAAGACCTATTATCTCAATCCCAGAGGTTTTCCCATCGGGATTTCTTTACCAGATAAGGATTTATTTCGTAAATCGATAGAATCTGATACTATTTCTTTGAAAGAAGATGATGTTTTGGCCATCTATACTGACGGTGTAACGGAGGCTATGAATGGCCGGCGTCAGCTTTTCGGTGAAGAGAGGTTCCTGCAAACCATACGAGACTATGGTGATTTGACAGCCAATGATTTTGTGGAAAAGTTACAAAATGATCTACGCTCTTTTACAGAAGGAAATCCACAGAATGATGATATCACCCTTGTTGCAATAAAAGAGAAAACTTCTGCAGAGAAACTTGAACTTGTACGGGCCAAAAAAGCTTTCCAATTTATCCAAGAGGGGAAAAGCATCAAGGCTGCCTGCAAAACAGCAGGCATTACCACTTATGCGTACTATAATAAATATAAGGAACAATTCGAGAGTGAAGGTATAGATAGCTATGAACTGGAAACCGATAATGAAACAATTGAAGTCAAGCATCTCAGTATCGAAGAAAAAGCCAAGATTTATGATATTATCAGACGATATCCCGAATTTGGGGCCAAGAGGATAAGCGAAGAACTCTGTACCGATCACTATGGCCTGACAGAAATCAGCCCTTCCCGTATATATGAAGAGTTGGTGCGGGCCAGGCTAAACACTAAAGAGTTGCGGGAAGCCTTTATCCAGCGTGGCGGTCGCCAAAAGCCGGTTAAACCACCCGGAACTCCGCTCTTGACCATAGATGGTCGGGTCATTATTCAAAAAAAAGGCTTGGAACAAGGCGCTTCTCTCCCACCCAAAAAGAGATGGAATGAAAATGACTCCAAGCCCAAACCTTCAACACCGCCCAAAGAGTCAAAACCAAAGACCAAACCTCCTGCCCTGCAAATTCCTGGTCGGGATTTGATTCATCTTGAAATATCAGAACTTTTAACTACACCTATTGAAGATTTGCTCGACAAACGCGGCACAGATCATATAAAAACATTGCAGCCGAATGAACAAAGAGATGTAGAGCAGGCAAAAGATGAAAATGACGAGATCGATTTTGACCGGGAAATGGCTCTTATTGAGGACGCTAAAGCTGAAAGTGAAAGCGACCAGGCGAATGATCTGACTGTCGAAGGCTCTGATGACTCTGTAATCGGCAAGGAGGAGCTGGAATTTGCAGAATTAGTCGAATTGGGGGGAGGACTTGAAGATCCAAGTGATGAACAAGAAGGGCTATTCGCTGGTCAGGTCCCTCAAGACGTAACTGTTGTGGAAGAACAGGAAAATGAACAAGATCTCAAGGTAGAATCGGTGGATGCATTCGATGAATTTTTGGAAATTGAACAAGAGCATGGCTTGATTACGCCGGAAGGTGAGTTAGATACAGAACTCTCTGATAATTTTTTATTCGATGATTTAGAAAATAAATTGCATGATGAACCAGATAAACCAATAGAGACTGTTTCTGAGGCTGGAATTGATGAAAATTCGTCCAAGAAAAAGATCGATTTCGAAGAATTGTTGAGTCTGCTCGAATCCGCTGCCGATGAACCTTCAAAAGACCATAATGAATACACTGTGCATCAGACCTATGGTCAGAAGGTGTCAAAAAACGATCTATTGGAAATGGCTTATGGTGCATATGAAAATAAAGATTATAGTCATTGTATTTCTCAATTAAATCATTATATTTCTGACTATCCAATGGATATTCAGGCATTTCACTTGTTAGGGAATGCATGTTTTCGTTTACAGCAATACCGGGAGGCTACCCGGGCCTATCGACATGTATTGAGGCTCGAGCCTAATGATCAGCGTGCTTTGGAAAATCTGGGCGTAATCTATGCAGATCAAGGCGATTTTAATCGCGCCCTTTTGTTATGGGAAAAGTTACTGCAACAAACCCCGCAACGAAATGATCTGAAAAAAAGTATTGAACGCGCAAAAAAATTTCTCAAAGATACTGTATAGATATCATTTATTGTTGACATTTTCCGCTTTAACCACTATATTTATTACTTGAAGTTTCGCAACATATTATAAATTATGAATTTCCCCAATTTGTAGCTGCTCTGGGCAATACGAGCGATTCGGGGATTGTCAACGGAGATCAAACATGGAAGGCATTCAATTGTCTGTCGAAAAAGCAGGCGTGGGTAACGCTATATCCGTAATCAAAGTTGGCGGTTACATTGATACGACCACATCTTCAGAGTTGGAGCACGCTCTCAGTAGCTTGCTTAAGGAAGGATCATATAATATCATCATTGATCTTGGAAATGTTGATTATGTCAGCAGCGCTGGTTGGGGTATATTTATCAGCGAGATCAAAGGAATTCGAGAAAAAGGTGGTGATCTAAAACTTGTGCGTATGATCCCCGAAGTTTATGAGGTTTTTGAATTATTAGAGTTCCACTATATCCTCAAAGCTTTTGATACCTTGGATGAGGCGATTAAAGATTTTGAGAGGAATTTGCCCGCTTCCGAAAAGGTGGAGACCAGGAGACAGAGTACTTTTACTGTTCGTAATGAACCCAACGCCCCTCAAACCGACTCGACCGAAAAGAGTCTTGAGGAGAAAATTTCTAGTATCGTGATGAAAAATCCCAATATTAGTACTGGGGATATTGCCAAAACTCTGAACACGCCTAATTATGGCAATATCAAACTCGGGTGGTTCGGGTTACGCAAGACTCTCAAAAAAATGGGACTCGCGAATAAAAAAGATCGCCAAAAGTTAGCGCAAAATAGCTAACAAAAGACTCTTAATTACTCATAGGCCCCATCTTGCATGAATGTGCAAGGCCCAGGGGCCATTTTTTTATTTGTGACTATGACTTTTATCGATTTTGCTGAAATTGAGATTACTGCTGGTAATGGAGGAAGCGGATGTGTCGCTTTTCGACGTGAAAAGTACGTTCCTAAAGGCGGACCCAGCGGAGGCGATGGCGGCCGTGGGGGAGATGTTGTTGCCATAGCCGCTCCCCATATCCAAACCTTGATGGATTTCAAGTACAAATCCCGATATCAGGCCGAGAGAGGGCAACATGGTCAGGGGGACAATAAAACCGGGAAAAGCGGAAAATCGATCACTATCAATCTGCCTGTAGGTACGGTGATCAAGGATAAAGAAACCGGTGAGGTAATAGGAGACTTGACCGAACCAGGAGAGCAAATTCTTTTAGCCAAAGGGGGACGTGGAGGTCAGGGTAATGCCCGTTACGTTACCCCTACCAACAGAGCACCCCGAGAATGGCAGGTCGGAGAAGAAGGTGAATCGCGTGTCGTTGTTCTCGAATTGAAATTGATCGCAGATGTCGGGCTCGTGGGACTTCCGAACGCAGGAAAATCTACCCTCTTGTCGAGAATTTCGGCTGCAAATCCCAAAATCGCTGATTATCCATTTACGACTCTTATCCCCAACTTGGGTATCGTTCAGGTAGGGGATTTTGCAAATTTTGTCGTAGCTGATATCCCGGGTTTGATTCAAGGTGCGCATGAGGGAAAGGGCTTGGGAATGCAATTCCTCCGTCATGTGGAACGTACGCGAATACTGGCTCTTGTTCTCGATGCCACCTCCCAGGACTTGAAATCTGACTATGTAACTTTGATAAACGAATTGAAATCCTATGGCCAGGGCTTGTTGCACAAGCCAAGGATGATTATTTATACTAAATCTGATCTTGTCTCAACCTCTTTTCACCCGTTAACAGAGTCTGAAACAGCTGGAGAGGATTTTATTCTTGTCTCTGCAGTATCCAAAGCCAACCTTTTGCAAATGATCCGGAAAATATGGCATCTTTTGCAATCAGAATCATGATGGAAAAAGAATATGTCGATCAGAGATAACATTGATCTCTATTCGCTATTGTGCTTATCGAGTGTATCCGGTCTTGGACCTTATAAAGTGCGCATTTTGGTTGAGCGCTTTGGATCTCCCAAACAGGTGCTGCAAACGTGTCCGCGAGAATTGACCCAGGTGCCAGGTATTGATAAAATTATGGCCGAACGGATCAGAAAAAAAGCTGATCACAAGTTTGCCGAGAACCAGATTGAGCGCCTTAAAAAGAGTACGTTCAAAATTATCTCTTTATGGGATGACGGCTATCCTCCCGGATTAAAAACATTATTCGATCCGCCAATCCTCTTGTTCGTTCATGGAGAATTAAAATTACTAACCGATCAGAGCATTGCCATTGTGGGTACTCGTCAGGCTACCAATTATGGAAGATGGGTAACCGAAAAATTTACTCGTGAACTGGTATCACAACATTTTACCATCGTTAGCGGATTGGCGCGTGGTATTGATACCATTGCTCATCGCCAGTGCTTAAATTGTGGGGGTAAAACTATTGCAGTCTTGGGATCTGGTTTGGATCGTATCTATCCGGCTGAGAACGCAGGGTTAGCTCAGCATATATCGAGACAAGGAGGAGTCGTTTCCGAATTTCCATTGGGATCCGGGCCTGATGCCCCTCATTTTCCGCGACGGAATCGGATTATCAGTGCCTTGTCACGTGCTGTTCTCGTTATTGAAGCCGGAGAAAAGAGTGGAGCCTTAATCACGACCGATTTTGCCCTGGAGCAAGGCAAAGATATATTTGTGATACCAGGGAATATCAACAGCGCTGCAAGTCAAGGAACCAACAAACTCATACAAGACGGTGCCAAATTGGTATTAAAAGTCGAAGATATCCTGGATGAAATCAATCCCGGGCGTAATGGGCAACAGAGCTTTGATTTGAGTGAAGCAGTTAATGTACAGCCTCAAGAGAAACAATTACTGTCTTTTTTGGGCAACGACCCTATCCACATAGACCAGCTGGCCGAATCAATAGAAATGGAGCCTTTTCAAATATTTCCCTTGTTATTAAATCTTGAATTAAAGCATCTGATCAAACAGATACCCGGGAAATATTTTGTACGCTTATAAAGTAGTTGACATCTATAAAAAATATTAGTATTTTCTCGGTCTGGAGGGCTAGACCTAATTGGCAAGGCAACGGTCTTGAAAACCGTCGGGCGCAAGCCCTTGTGGGTTCGAGTCCCACGCCCTCCGCTCGTCCTTTGCCTGCCAATGGATATACGGAGAGGTGCCGGAGTGGCTGAACGGGGCGGCCTGCTAAGCCGTTGTAGGGGTTCTCCCTACCGCGGGTTCGAATCCCGCCCTCTCCGCTTTTTAAGCGTACATTGTGATTGATGTACGCTTTTCTTTTGGATATAACAAATTGGTGAAATTATGCTACGTGTACGATTTGCTCCCAGCCCTACTGGTTTTGTTCATATTGGCAGCTTAAGAACGGCACTCTATAATTATCTGGTTGCGAAACGCCATAACGGGCAATTTATCCTGAGAATTGAAGATACTGACCGCAATCGATTCGTAGAAGGAGCCACTGAAAATCTTGTTCGGGTACTAGAATGGTCTGGTCTGGTTCCTGACGAGGGTCCTGTGAGAAATGGCGATTTTAGTCCCTATTACCAGAGCCAGCGAACAGATCTTTATCTCAAGCATGCTCAAGAACTGATAGATACCGGTAAAGCCTATCTTGCCTTCGATACCCCTGAAGAAATTGAAATTATGCGAGCCCGTCAAAAGGAAACAGGTAATTATACGCCGATGTACAATTTTGTCGTCAGAGCGCAAATGCGAAATAGCCTAACCATGTCAGAACAAAAAGTTCAAGAAGAGCTTGACAAGAAAACACCCTACGTTGTCAGGCTGTGGGTTCCCGAAAATCAGGAAATTGAATTTGACGATGTTATCCGGGGTCATGTGGTTTTTAATACCAAAGAGGTCGATGATCAGATTTTAATAAAGTCGGATGGCTTTCCCACATATCATCTCGCCAATGTGATCGATGATCATTTTATGCAAATCACCCATGTGATTCGCGGAGAAGAATGGTTGAGCAGCGTGCCAAAGCATCTCTTATTATACCGGTTTTTCGGATGGCAAGCCCCTGTTATGGCTCACTTGCCTCTTATTTTTAATCCTGATGGCTCAAAAATGAGTAAACGGCAAATTAAGGATGCAGTTTCACAAGACGAGCCTGCCGTTTTGAGAGAAAAGCTCTTGTCCTCTGAAAAAAAAATAGATCCAAATTTAGAGATTTATATCCAGGCAGGATATGAACGGGATGCCATACTTAACCACATCGCTTTACTTGGCTGGAACCCCGGCGAAAGCGATGAGAGACAAATTTTTAGTAAATCAGAACTGGAACAAGAATTTTCACTCGAACGTGTCAACAAGTCGGGTGCTACCTTTGATATTAAAAAGCTAAATTGGATTAACAGAGAACATCTTGTGCGGTTATCTCACGCCGAAACTCGAGAACGATTGAAACCTTTTTTAAAAGCTCATCAAATTGGTAATATTTCGGATCATTACTTGACTCAAGTCATAGAATTGTTGCAACCCAGAGTAAACTTTATTGACGAATATTGGGAAAAGGGATTTTATTTTTTCAAAGACCCAGTAGAATACGATCTTGCTGGAATAAAAAAACGCTGGAAGGACAGATCTGCCAATTTAATACTTGAGTTTTATGATAAAATTTCTAAATTAGAATCGTTTCAAGTTGAAAATATCGAAAACCAGCTGCGCCAAATCACAGATCAGCATGAATTAGGTGCTGGGCAGTTAATTCATCCTGTTCGGTTGGCTGTATCAGGTACTATCGCAGGCCCGGGATTGTTCGAGATGCTGGAAGTCTTGGGCAAAGAAACCGTACTGCGACGCCTGCAAAGAGCCGTTGAAATTATTCCTTCCTTAAAATCTTGAACTCTTTGGGGAGTCGTCCAATGGCAGGACACATGACTCTGGATCATGGTATCGGGGTTCGAATCCCTGCTCCCCAGCTTTAGGGCACCTCAACTCGGGGTGCCTTTTTTTAACCCCCTTTTTTGGCATAAAAATTGTAATACGTTCAGCGTTGAAAGCGTTGGTTTCTATAAGTTCAATAAATTCAGGCTGAGCCATTTGGGGTTTAGTGGCAACAAAGTAACACTGTTTCCATTTTGTACGCGAGGATTTCATTTATGAACAAGCGAGTCGTGTTGTATATATCTATTATATGTTCATTGGGTGCGTTAATGCTACTGACGCTTTGGGCTCCCCATATAGAAAAAATATTTTCTCCTAAACCGACTAAAACAGACTCTGTGGTTTGGTCGTCCGATGGATGGTATGAGGTCATTCCACAAAAAAATATAAATCCTGTACCAGAGGATTCTGCTGGTTCACCTTTGATGAATAATGATAAAGAATCATTGCTCCAACCCCATGATTCCACGTCTTTGGTTTTCGAGCAAACGTCTGATCCCAAGGAAATTCAGGATGCAGAAAATGATTCTCCGCGAGGTGTTCTAAATTCCGTTGCCGTAAATGTGTCAAATAAAGTTGTCAATGATTCATTACCAGAAAAGAAAACCGAAAAAAAGAGTCTTTATAAAGAATCGCGTATTGTGGAATCCATAGAATCAAAGTCTACTGCCAAATCTGTAGTAACGGACTCTGCGCAAATTCGTACTGCACAACAATTAAAGAGCGCAACACCTGTGGTCAAACGGGACTCTCTGAACCAAGTCGACGGATTAAGTCAACAGAGTGAACAGGGTTCAATGATCGATTCCTTGCTTGCAGAGATATTGGCTGCTCAGGATTCCATGCGTAGCAAGGTTAACAAGCCCCAAAAAACAACTATAGATTCTGTGCTTTTTGCCAAAAGACGTACCGTGGGTGTCGAACTTGGAGAAATGATTTATGGAAAGGAAAGGAAAAAAACGATACCAAGAGATCCTGTTTCTTTCTCTGGCATGAAATCCGAAAATGTCTCTCTTGCGACCAATCACCTGTCAAATTTTACCGAACCTGCCAACAAGGGCATCACCGGCAAGTCTGGTTATAACTCTTGGCAAATTGGCTTGACTTCAGGCCCGAGTCAACATCAATCTCAGGCAAATGGTACGCTTGGCGGCCTGACATCTTGTCTGTTTCTCGATTATTTTGTCACCCCAGATCTGTCCCTTGGAGCCAAGGTTGGTGTTGGGCGATTGGCCTTATCAGATTCATATACGAGCTTACAAACCCAGATCGTCAGGGCAGACCTTTCTATAAAATATCATATTACAGCAACAGAAACAGTCAAACCATTCATATCGTTGGGCCTGGCATTGGATCACTTTGATGCTGCTCGGATCGACTCTCAAATCGCACCAATGAGCTTTGCCTCTTTTGTGGCTGGCACCGGAGTGCATATAGGTGTTTCTCAGCATTTGTCCTTGTTTGTGAGCGGAGAATTTCGCTTTATTAATGGCCAGGTAAGTGATAATTCTCAGTCCAATGATTCAAGTGCCAGTGCACAGATTGGATTTTCTTATCGTTTTCACCAAAAGTCCTCTTCAGAGACTGGAAAAGACCTGTTGGCGAGCAAATCGATTTCGTTCCCCTAGACATTATTTCATCTCTGGTTGCGATTGATTTCCCTGGTATACTGTTATTTTTCGGTTGTCAGAACTAAATCACAAAACATTGCAATTAGGGAACAATTTTATTGAGAAAGCGTTTATAATATGAATTTTGGGCAGGAAGTTGATCCCCTCATTGAATACTGACCCCCCTAGGTATTCAACTATGCTTCCTGCCCATTTTTTTTGCATAGCATCATTTTTTTTTGAATTGAATATTTTTTTTAATATATTAGGGTGTTCGCGCCTGTAGCTCAATTGGATAGAGCTTCTGACTTCGGATCAGAAGGTTGGGGGTTCGAGTCCCTCCAGGCGCGCAAAAAAAAAGGTTCCTTAAGGAACCTTTTTTTTATACTCTATGGTTAGAAATAAGCATTGAATGGGGATCGAGTTTGAGATGTAATTTATCCGGTTTTGCAGATTTGTTGTCTTTTAGCAGGCTCAGATGAACGTGATCCACTTTGGGTTCCAGCATAATAATCACATCAAGGAATTTTTTAACACTGTTGACGGGTGCAGGGATTTGTTCTTCATCCAGATCAAGATGTTCTCTGTGGATGGTAGCTGAAAACCAAATTTCGGAATTCATTTTCTGTGCAAAATTTTTCCACTCTTGCAAATCCTGAGGTGTTGATTGTTCGAACGGATAACCATCGATAATTAGAATTTGGGGCTTAAAGTTATCGTTCTCGGTAAATGTGTTGATTTTTTCCCGAATCTTGTCAAAAGACATTCCGAGACCTTTTAGGTGTAAAATCAGGCGATGGTGCAGCATCTCTTCGAATGTTTCTATGCTATTTTCCAAACGATAGGTTTGTGCCAATTCATCAAAAACCTGTTTGTACCAGTTTTCTATGTGATGGGGGGCATCTGAGAATGAAATATGGAGCACCTTACCCGCACTCAACATATGATCGATGCCAAAGTGGACAAGGCAGGCTGTTTTTCCCACTCCTTTACGAGCAGTGAAAACACCTAAATTGCCCTTACCCAAGCCTCCATGAATGGTTTTCTCCAGAATGCGAATTGGGCTTCTTTTTAAGAGTTCATTTTTTAACATATTCGATCCTCTTATTCTCTATCTTTTCTATGGCTGCCGGTGTCCTAAAATAGGAAAATGAAAGACACTGTGCCAGAGCTTTTTTTTAAAATCTAATTTTTTTCTTGATATTCTTTTTTGAGTTGTTCGGCAATACTTTCAGGTACCTTGCCATATTTTGCAAATTCCATGGTAAATTCGGCTTTTCCTTGTGTCGAGGATCGCAATACAGTAGAATAGCCAAACATTTCGCTCAAAGGAACCTCGGCTTCGATAACAGTAAAAAGATTATCTTCAGCCGCACTCAAAATGACCCCCCGGCGTTGATTAAGTGTACCGATAACATTTCCCTGAAATTCTGTCGGTGATTCTACAGAGACACGCATAATAGGTTCGAGAATTACCGGTTTACAACGATTGTATGATTCTCTAAACGCGCTCAACGAAGCAGTCTGAAAGGCAATATCGGAAGAGTCGACCGGATGATAGTTCCCGTCATAGAGGGTCACTTTAACATTGACAATGGGAAATCCAATCAAAGTTCCCTTTTCAATGGCCATTCGAAATCCTTTTTCACAGGCGGGAATATATTCTGATGGAATCACGCCCCCCTTGACTCCATTGATAAACTCAAAATCACTTTCATGATTGGGTTCGATAATGCCCTGAACCCGCCCATATTGCCCAGCACCACCGGTCTGCTTTTTATGGGTATGATCAAAGACCGTTTCCCTTGAGATGCTTTCTCGATAAGCCACTTGAGGAGCGCCAGTTTCCAGGTCTACTTTATATTC
>CAYNUX010000024.1:5335-20029 GCA_964400115.1 uncultured Cytophagia bacterium | reverse complement strand
GTTGCAATGGGGTACGTGGGCGCCATCGTTGGCCTTTTAGTGGCACAGATTTTTGTCGAGGGGGAGATTTTTGCTTTTTCCATTCCCGGCATTCAGGCCGGTGGAACCGTTGCCTCATTTATACCCACCGCTGGTCTGTTTTTGCTGTTCGCTATGCCAATTTTTTTCTTTGTGAATGAACCTGAAATCAAAGCCAAATATACCGATAAATGGACCGTGGCCAAATCTTATAAAAAGATACTGGCTAGCCTTAAAGATACACAAAAATATCCCGGATTATTGCGCTTTCTGCTCGCAAAGCTTCTTTATGAAGATAGTATTCAAACGATTATTCTTTTTATGGGAGTCTATACACAAGAAGTGATGGGCTTTACCCGAGGACAAGCAAATGTCTTTTTAATGTTCGAAGTACCCTTTGCTGTGATTGGATCTGCTTTGTGTGGAATTTTGACGGATCACTATGGCCCCAAAAAAACGCTGCAATGGGTAATCGGCGGTTGGATCATTTGCCTTACTATTGTGGTCGCTACTTCGAATTTCATCACATTTTGGGTCGTTGGCGCATTCGTAGGAGCTTTGATGGGGTCTACATGGACCTCTGCCCGGCCATTGCTCATTTCTCTTGTACCCAGAGAAATGCTTGGCGAATTTTTTGGACTCTATTCTCTTTCAGGCAAGGTTGCAGCGATAACCGGTCCTCTGATCTGGAGTTTGACGACCTGGACGTTTGCTTCCATGGGCACAGCCATTAAATATAAAATGGCAGTATTGGCTTTGGTCTTGATTATGATTGTTGGTTTTATTATTTTAAGGCCTGTACCAGATTTTCATAGAAAGAATATACAAACTTGAAATTCATAATTGTATCTCATTGATACAATGTATCAATATTTTACATATCTGAATGTTTCTTAATATTTAGCACATATCTTTGCATTGTTTTTATTGAATTTGCATCTTCGCTCGGCATGAGGTTTGGTACAGTCATTGCAAACATTCTTCTACTTGAGGATTCGAGGAGGTGAAATGCAAATTCAGGGTGATATCCTGATTGTTTCAGGTCAAATAGATACTTTATTGTCCATTAAGGATTTTTTTCGTTCCCGCCAGATAAATGCTTATTCGGCCGAATCGGTACAGGAAGTTCAGTTTCTTCTGGAGACCAAGGAATCTGTTGTTGCTACTGTTGTTGATCTTTGTCACCCTCTTGAGCATCCGAAATTTCTTGTGGAAGAGTTGGCCATAAAAAGTGGCTTCAAACCGCTTATAGCCATCATCCCGCAGTCTGATATTCATACGGTTGTTCATGCGATCAAACAAGGGGCCCATGATTATATTATGGCTCCTCTGGATCAATCTGAACTGCTTCAAGCTCTACGCAATGCTATCCAGCTTTCGTTGAGAGAGTCCTTGTTGAATGCCCGCCGGAATGGATGGGACAGGGAGGAAGCTCTTCTTGACTTTACTCCACAATCCGCTGTCATGCGTGAAAGAATGCAAAAATTAGCCATCATTGCCCGGTCTACAACCCCTTTGACGCTTATGACCGACCGACATGGCAATGTCACTGACTATGCCCGCCTGAGTCATTTCCTGAGCATTAATCGGTTTGAGCCTTTTGTGCAATTAGATGGCCAATTCATGACGACCGAGGTTATAAAATCCATTCTCCCCAGAGAGAAATTAAGGGTTAACAGTTTTATGCCTGATCGTGGTACCCTGTTTTTTAATAATACTCTTTCTTTACCTTTGGCTTGTCAACACGCTTTGTTGGATTACTGGGATGAACAGGAACGATTGTATTACCAAACCGAGTTGAGGTTGGTGTTCGGAATTGAGGAGATATTGTCAGAACGCCGCCATTCCAGTCTTGATCCTGAATTTGCAGACCAGATTCTCATCAATGTGATCGAATTTCCCCCTCTCTCAAAACGGTCCAAAGATATCATTGCCATGGCCTATTACTGGATCGATTTCTATGCGAGAAAATATAAAAAAGTGATCAAAGAACTGGAAGACTCTGCCAAGAACGCTCTATTGTCCCATGATTGGCCCGGGGATTATCGAGAATTGGCAAACATGATGGAACGAGGAGTTCTTTTTTGCCAATCAGACAAACTCGGTCTGAATAATTTGGGAGATTTTAAACAAAAGGAAAATACTATAGAACTCGTATTACCTTCGCTGCAACTCAAGTGCGCAGAACAAATTTTGATTGATCATGCATTGCAAGGGAATGACGGAAATATTAGCCGCGCCGCAACTACTTTGGGGGTGAGCCGAGGAACTCTATATAATAAAATGAAAAAATATGGATTGGAATATCAAAAGGAACGATAATTATATCGTGGGGCACACATGTATCACTTTTCACCATATCGTTTGGTGATCTGCCTAAGCAAGGCCCTGCATCGGAAGACTGTTCAGTTTGGCTGGATAAAATTTACTGGAAATATTGGTTTTTGAATCCGAAAGTCGTGTAAATTGTCTCATATGTGTCAATTGATGGCACAACAATTGCTATTAAATATTTGCTAATTGGGTCTATTTATTGAAAGGGTATCCTTTGAAGAGGTATAGCTTTTTTATTGGCATCTTTATGATTTTGACATTGTTGCATGCACAGGACACAAAAGAGACCGGAGATTACATTCTCGGTGACGAAGAAACCTTACAAATGGATGTTCACATATGGGGCCAAGTAAGACAACCTGGTGAATATCGCGTTTCCTATGATACCAATCTGATGGAATTGATTTCAAAAGCAGGTGGACCCACCGAATTTGCTGCTTTGGAAAAGGTGAGGCTCACACGCGAATCAAAAGGGTGGTTTCTGTCACGCGACGGTTTAAAGCAATTGGTCTCTGAAGCCAAAGCTGGCCGAATCGATGAAGACCGCATCGACGACATTCTCAATACCCAGTTGGGAAAACGGATGATTGAATATAATTTGTCTGCCTATCTTACAGATAAAGAAGGCATGCAAGCGCCCCCACAGTTGAAACCGGGTGATATTGTCTTTATCCGGCAAAATACAGGGCATAAATGGCGAGAAATTGTACGTATTGCTCACGAAGTGGCTGTAATTGCGAGCGTCTATGTCTGGTATTTACGCGCGACAGATGAAAATTGGTAAATGAGCAAATTTAAACAAAGGAAGCGGAGTACATGGCAATTGAAGATCGAGATCAGTCTGCAATATCTGCATTTTTAAATATTGTATTGAAAAGGGGCTGGTACATCGTTGGAACACTGATAGCGATTATGGTTCCGGTTATTTACTATAACATAACGGCTACCCCGATTTATGAGGCCAGCAGTACGATCATTTATGAAGAACCTCGTATGTCTGTTAGCGGAGCATATTCGGGAGCCGAATACAAGCCCCGCGAGGCCTTGCTCAATCAAATTCAAGAGATTACCAGTCGGACAGTTGCGTTGAATGTTGTCGAAGCATTGCCCGAGCGAGTAATCAAACATTTGGCCCCCAAAGCAGACGAAGAGCTGGAAGAGGATATTGATCTTAGAGCATATTATGCCGCCAAAATTCGCAAAAACATGGACGCAAAGCCTGTTGCCGAATCCGATGTTATTGCGATTAGTTATCAGAATTCTGATCCCCGTATTGCCATGACGGTGGCAAATTCAATCAGTCAAGTATTACAGGAACGTAATTTGCGTTTACGACAAGAGCAAGCGGGTGGGGTAAAAGAGTTTATCGCCGAACAGCGTAACCGTTACAAACAACGCCTTGACGAGTCCGAACAAAACTTGCGCCAATTCAAGGAATCAAATCAGGTGACCTCACTGGATAACCAGGTCGAAGAGCTCATTCATCGAGCCTCTAGTATCGAGGCGCTTTATCAAACTGTAAAATCTGAACGTGAAAAAACGGAAAAAAGACTCGATACAATATCGGAAAAACTCAGTACCAGTCGCGAAAATTTGGCTCCCTCTGTAAGCAATATCTCTACTCCCATGATTCAACAGCTAAAGGAAGAGTTAAAAGATAAACGTACTCAATATATCCGACAACAGCTTGCAGGCGTTCCCGAGAATAATCCCAAAATGGTGCAATTGCGTGGGGATCTTGAACAAATTCGTAACAGCTTGTCTGAAGAAGCCCGCAAGCTCGTCGAGCAGGAAGATCTGATCGATCCTTTGTCACAAATGGCTTCCCTGTACGAAGAAAAAATTAATCTCGAAATCGAATTAGAGACCTTAATAACTCAGGAACGATCCCTGGCGCAGGGCATTTCTCGTTATGAAGAACAATTAAGCAGGTTACCGAGCAAAGAATATGAACTCGCACGTCTCACCCGGGAAAGAGACCTGGCCAGTAGTATTTATGCTTCCTTGTCACAAAAGCACGAGGAGGCGCGTATTGAAGAGGCCGAGCGAATCGGCAGTCTTCGCATTATCGATCGTGCTGATCTGCCCCGTTCTCCCACTAGTCCTCGCAAAAATCTCAATCTGGCCATCGGTATTGTTCTTGCTCTGACTATGGGGCTTGGGTTGGCCTTTTTTATGGAATCGCTCGATACTTCCATCAAAACACCCGAAGAGGTAGAGCGCAAGATCGGGTTGCCAGTCATTGGCTCCATCCCCCGTGTTCATCCAAAGCCCGATATACCCGATGAAACGGAATATAAAAAACCGTCACCGGCTCTTGTTGCTTATTACTTGCCTTCATCTGCCATTTCTGAGGCATACCGGACGTTGCGAACCAATTTACAATTTGCTCCAGGCGATGAGCATGTTCGTACCTTTATGGTGACCAGCTCCGGCCCTCGTGAAGGAAAATCTACGACTTGTGCAAATTTGGCCGTCGTGACTGCGCAAATGGGGTTACGCACGCTGTTGATCGATGCTGATATGCGCAAGCCTACCGGCCACCAGTTCATGGCACTGCATCGCTCTCCGGGTTTGGCAGATATTTTATCTCTCTACTTTCTCAAAAACCGTAAGAACGGTAAATATCAGAATGAGAAAAAAGAAACCGATATGGAAGAGCCTTCTAATCGTGCCCATGTTGCGGTGCAGCAAATGGCTTCCCTTTCTGTGGCTGTCTCTGAAGCTATACAAAAAACATCGGTTTCTCGTCTTGACTTTTTGAGTTCCGGTGATTATCCTGAGAATCCTTCCGAAATTCTCGCGAGTGACACGATGAGAGACTTGTTAGAGTTGGTTAGCGAAAAATATGACTTTGTTGTCATCGATGCACCCCCGATTATCGCTGTCACTGATGCCGCTGTACTCGCTCCCCATGTCAATGCCATTGCCTTGGTGATTGAATCCGGCCGAAACGATAAAGAAATCATCCTTAAAGCCAAAGGAATGTTGGATCGGGTTTCTAATCGTGTTGTCGGCGCTATTGTAAATAATATTCATGAAAAGAATTTGTATGGGGACTATAATTACTATTACACCTATTATACAGAAAAGAACCAGTCATCCAGACGTTCTTGACCCGTAAAGAGGAGACTGGGAGAAATTGATGCAAATAAAGCGAAAAATATTAGCTTATGGAACAAGAGTTCTGGATCTTAACGTCCTCTCTTTTTCTCTTCTTTTTGGTCTCTACCTGTACGCTCCGGTAACCCCAGCAGTAAGTTTTTCAGAATTGATCTATATAAAAATCGAAATCGTCAACCTGCTGGCTTTTATTATTCTGTTGTATGCTTGGAACAGAATATTTTATCACTTTGGTCTTTATCAAAAAAGACGGCTGGATAACCAGTTGAAAGAGTGGTTCGATATTTTCAAAGCTGTTTCCTTTTCGGCTCTTGCATTGGCCGTGACGAGTTTTTTCTTTTGGAGTCATTATATCAATCCTAATGTTATATCTATCTTTTGGATGAGCTCACTGCTTTTACTGATTCCTGCGCGCACTCTTGTTCGTTTTTTTCTGGTTTATCTGCGCAGCCATGGGAGAAATCTTCGGCATATCGTTTTCGTGGGGAGTGGTCCTCGTGCCCAAACGATGGCCCAAAAAATATCAAGGCGACGTGATCTCGGGTATCGTTTTCTCGGATTCGTGGATGATAACTTTACTGTTTCTCCAAGCCATCCCGTAAATCCTACAGATCGTCTTTGTGACCTCAAAGTCTTTCCCTCTTTTCTAGAAAATCATGTTGTGGATGAGGTGTTCATTGTATTGCCCATAAAATCCTATTATGAAAAAATTACCGAGGTTCTTGAATTATGCCAGGAATTGGGTGTAATTTGCAGAGTACCTTCTGATTGGTTCAAATTCAAGATCAGTGATCATGCCTCATATGTGGCGGATGGTGTGCCAATATTTTCCATGCAAACCGGAACGCATCGTGCTCAAGACACTCTGTGGCTAAAACGATTGTTAGATATCAGTCTGTCAAGTTTTATGATTTTACTCTTTGCACCGCTGATGTTATTGATCGCCGTTATGATAAGGCTATCCTCATCCGGGCCGGTATTATTCAGGCAGGAGAGAATAGGATATAACCGACGCAGATTCAAAATGTTTAAATTCAGAACCATGATCAAGGATGCAGAAGTTATGATGAGAAAGTTAGAGCATCTTAATGAATCGGATGGCCCCACCTTTAAAATAAAAAACGATCCTCGTATTACACCTCTCGGACATTTTTTGCGTCGAACGAGCCTGGATGAATTACCTCAGTTGTTTAATATCCTCAGTGGTGATATGAGTATTGTAGGGCCACGACCTTTACCTGTGCGCGATGTCGAGGGATTTACCGAACGCTGGCATAAAAGGCGGTTTAGTATGCGGCCCGGGTTGACCTGTCTGTGGCAGGTTAATGGCAGGAATGAACTCTCTTTCTGGGAGTGGATGCGTTTGGATCTCGAATATATTGACAACTGGTCGATCATTTTGGATCTTAAAATCATGTTCAAAACAGTGCCGACCATCATAAAGGCAACGGGGCAATAGGAACCCTTTTAACGCAGTATAACGAGTTTGCCTGTATAATAGCCAAGTCCAGAGCAGAATTTTGTGGATTGAAACTAAAAAATCTGTAGAGCATTCAAGGTTATTCAAGTTAAACTGCTGGACCTGTTTTAATTTTACTAGACTCCTGACAACCAGTATTGTCGGGATGAGGAACGTTCCATGAAACCACTGGTAAGTATTGTATTGCCGTGTTTAAATGAGGAAGAAACCGTTGGTCTTTGTGTTCGCAAAGCCAAACAAACCCTGTCTCATTTAGGTATTCATGGGGAAGTGATTGTTGCTGACAATGGCTCGACTGATCGCTCAATCGACCTCGCTTTGCAAGAAGGAGCTCGTGTCATCAGCGAGTCAAGAAAAGGATATGGCAGTGCTTACCGGGCAGGGATAAAGGCTGCTGATGGTAAACTGATCGTCATGGCGGATTCAGATGATAGTTATGATCTAACGGATCTGAAACGCTTTATCGATCCGTTGCTCAATGGAACCGATTTTGTTATTGGCGACCGTTTACGAGGCCAGATTAAAAAAGGCGCAATGCCCTGGCTGCATCGCTACATCGGAAACCCGATTTTAACCCGTTTGCTGAATATGTTTTTTCGAGCCAAAATTGGAGATGCTCATTGTGGAATGCGTTCATTTACAAAAAAAGCCTACCTTCGCATGAATTTACAAACCACAGGGATGGAGTTTGCATCCGAGATGATCATCAAGGCCGTAAAGACAGGATTAAGAATCAAGCAAATTCCCATTATTCTGAATCCTGATGGGCGCAGCAGACCTCCACATCTTCGCTCTTTTCGCGATGGTTGGCGTCACTTGCGATTCATGCTGCTTTATAGTCCAACCTACCTTTATTTCTGGCCGGGATTCACTTTTTTTATTCTCGGTATGACTGCAATGTTTGTTTTATTGTCCGGCCCAATTCAGTTATTCGGGCGTATGGTCGATCTACATGTCATGGTCCTGGGCAGCCTGATGGCTGTACTTGGCTTTCAAATCATAAATATCGGTATCTATGCAAAAATTTATGCTATGACCCATCAATATGCAAATCAAAATATGGCGTGGTCCCGTGCTTTTGGCTTTTTCAATCTGGAACGAGGTCTGGTATTGGGATTTATGATCTTTATTGTGGGGTTTTTGACAGATCTCTATATTTTAATGGAATGGATAAGCACTGATTTTGGCCCCCTCAACAGGGTTCGGCTGGCTCTTGTGGCATCTATCCTGATGATCATAGGAGCTCAAGTACTTTTTTCTTCATTTTTTCTTAGTATGCTCGGAATTGAACGACGACCAATGAACTCCAATGGGATGGATTCAGTATGATAATATTGGGACTTTCTGATGTGGCTGGTGCTCATCATAACAGTAGTGTAGCACTCGTACACGACAATCGTATACTTTTTGCCGCATCTGAAGAGCGCTTTACCCGGATAAAATATGATATGAATTTTCCTCGTAATGCTCTCGATGCCGCTTTAAGACACTCACAATTCAAACTAGATGACATTGATTATTTTGCTGTGGGTTATCCCACATCTTCCTTTTATGTTGATCTCTTTGAGCGAAATATTTTTGATGGCATAAGGACCCTTGGCGGATTAATGGGGCCAGGGGCACTGAACATGCTAAAGTATCTGGCACCTAACTTTAAAAAGATGTACAAGCCAGCTGCTTTTCAAAATGGGCTGTTAGCTCTGGGAGTTCCACAAGAAAAAATCATCTTTATGGATCATCATCATAGTCATGCTGCCAGTGCCTATCGATGTAGTGGATTTGATAAATGCTTGACATTGAGCATGGACGGCTTTGGACCCAATGGCCAAGGTAAAAATATTGCCGGTCAAGTCTATCGATGCGAAAATGGTGCTATGAATCTGCTGGAAGAAATTCCATTGTATGCCACGGCATTGTGGTTTTCTGCGGTTACTGTTTGTCTGGGATTGCATTATATGGATGGTGAGGGAAAAACCATGGGACTCGCAGCATATGGTGATCCCAAAATCTGTCAGGCAGATCTCGAAGAAATGGTTTTCGAGTATCAAGAGCAGGGGTGGCGCGGGTACAATTATTGGATCGATTATATCATGACTCCCAGAGAGGATGTGTTGGTTCATACTCGTTCCGGAAAAAAGATTAACCGGCTGATTCAAAAGCATGGAAAAGCCCACGTTGCAGCTGCCGCCCAATCCCTTTTGGAGAAAAGAGTGTTGGGATATATCCACGCGTTAAAAGAAAAAGTTCCGTTTCAAAAACTGGCCCTGGCTGGAGGGACTTTTTTGAATGTCAAGGTAAACAAATTAATACGTGAGCTCGATGGCGTTGAGACTGTTTTTATTCATCCTCACGCCAGCGATGGAGGGACAGCCATTGGCGCTGCCCTGGAACTGGCACACCAGAAAACGGGTTCCACAGTGGGTTTCGAGATGAAGGATGCCAATTTTGGGGTGGAATATTCAGATAATGAGATCAAAGCCGAACTCGATAACTTTGCAGATTACCTCGAGTGGCAATTTTTAGGGGATGATGTTTCTGAATACGTCGGTACCGCACTTACAGAAGGCAAAGTTATCGGATGGTTTCAGGGAAGAGAAGAGTGGGGGCCAAGAGCACTGGGACGACGCAGTGTTTTGGCTGATCCCCGCAAACCAGAAACCCGGGATATTATCAACAGTCAAATGAAAAACCGCGATTGGTTTATGCCATTTGCTCCCAGTTGTATGGAGGACAAGGGTCATTTGTATTTTAAAGATTTTTGCCCCACTCCATTTATGACAATGGCATTCGATGTTGTCGAGGGTAAAGAACAAGATATCCCGTCGGCTATTCATGTCGATAATTCGGCCAGAGTTCATAGTGTGCGGCCGGATAATTCTCGATATTACGACGTCATAAAAAGATTTTATGAAAAAACCGGCGTTCCTGTGATCTTGAACACAAGTTTTAACCGACATGGCTTACCCATTGTGCATCGGCCCAAAGAGGCCATTGAACATCTGTTGTGGGGCTGTGTACATGAACTCGCCATTGGTGGATATATTGTACGCAACAAAAATAGGGAGGGGTACAGTAGCACGTGCTGAGCATAACTGTTGTTGTCGTGTGCTACAATGAAGAAAAAAAGATCGCAGAATGTATCCAATCAATTCTTGATCAATCGTATCCTGCTGATTTGATACAATTGATTGTCGTGGATAACGTTTCCACAGATCTCACTCGCGATATCATTCGATCGTTCTCTGAAAAATATCGCCGTGTAACGCTGGTTACCAATTCTGAACGCAATATTGCCAAAAGTCGCAATATGGGAATCATGGCAGCCCAGCATGAAAAGATCGCCTTTTTGGATGCTGATTGCGTCGCTCCGCCGGATTGGCTAGATCATCTCGCCAAGGGGTGGCTGCTTTATGAGCAAACGACAAAATCACTTGCAGCAGTAGGAGGGAGCAATAGACCTCCCAGAGATGGAACTCGTTTTTATCGTGTGCTTGATGTCTTTCTGGATAGCTATCTGGGTAGCCATGGGTCTGTTCAAGGACGCCATTTTCAAGCTGACAGGCAAGTGCCGCATCTCCCTACTGTCAATGTTATGTATGAGAGAACCATCCTTGTCTCTGTGGGGGGGTTTGACGTTGGGTGTGGTAATATCGGCGAAGATCAGGATTTATCCTTTCGCCTGCAAGATCACGGCTACCGTTTGATGTATGTGCACCGGGCTTTTGTCATCCATAGAATGCGTGCACATTGGCGGGCCTGGTTGAAAAATATGATCTTATATGGAAAAGGCCGTATCTGGCTCTATAAAAAACATCCCAAGCGAATAGAGCTGCAATTACTGATGCCTGCTGCATTCAGTGGATCTGTTTTATTTTTGTTTTTAGAGCCTGTGCGAAACATCTGGATTATTTATTTTACTCTAACATTGATATCATCCTTATGGAATACATGGCAAAAAAAATGTTTACACCTTTTTCCCGATGTATTGATTTTGTATCTGATCACACATCTCGGTTATGGCGCGGGAGAGTGGATGGCGTTGTTTATCAAACGCCCAAAACCTCGGTATCTAGACCCTTTGTAAAACCTGAATTGCAAAAAAAACGATTGAATACACGCCGATTTGTGTTGAGTTGGTTGGCTGTTGCACTGTTGATTCGAATTGTTTTTGTTTTAGCACTCGAACCCGACAAATATTATTTTAGCGATACCCGGCATTATGATGCGGCTGCGCGCCATCTTTTGGAGCATGGTAATTTGCCTTCAGATTACACCCGTGCTCCTTTTTATCCTGCGTTGATGGCGGGGATCTATGCCATTGCCGGTCATTCTTTTCTTGCCGTCAGATTATTCGAAGTGCTGTTAGGAACTCTGCTCTGTTTGCTGATTTATCAACTTGCATTAAATTTGTTCGGATCCACTATTGCTAAAGTAACGCTGGTGCTTTCGGTTGTCTTTCCACACTTTATCCTTTTATCAGGAATTTTGTATCCTACACTATCATTTACCCTCTTGCTTATCCTTGCTGTGTTTTTGCTTTTTCGACGTAATCATGGATTATTTTATGCCTTTCTTGCCGGCTCTGTGTCCGCTCTTGCCGCGCTCAATCGTCCGGCGGTTTTTTTCTTGCTTCCGGCCTGGATGATTTGGCTATTATGGGACCGATCATATTTTTTGAAAAAGCGGATGTTGCGGTTGATTTTATTTGTATTCGGTCTTTTGTTAACGCTGACACCCTGGACTATTCGTAATTATCATGTGTATCATAGGCTGGTACTCGTTCAAAACCTTCCTCATACAGTGCTCCCTGATTTAGAGGATCAGAAAACCAATCAACAAGAAATCAAATCAGGATTTCGAAAGACTGTTGATTATTTGCGCCATAACCCCACCGGATCTCAAAAAGATGCCCTGTCAAAGACTGTTATGCATTATTTACATGATCCGATCGGAACATGTAAATATGTCGCTAAGGAAATGGTTCATTTTTGGTCACCCTATCCCGACCGGTTGGATAGCGGCGATCCCAGTTATCGGAGTGCTATCTATTCTCAAGACCATCGTATGTTTACGAACGGTGAAATATTCTGGAAACTTTTGCCCTATTTTAGCACATTGATTATGGTTCCCACGATGCTGCTCGCGTTTTTTGGCCTGGTGAAACTCTATCCCTGGAATCAAAATGTGATATTTATGCTCCTGACCATTGCGAGTATGGCCCTGGGATATTCTTTGATCTATGCCGAAGTACGCTATCGGATACCTGTGGAACCTTTGATTATTATGTTTACAGCAATTGGTTTGGAACGTTTAACCCATATAAGCAAAAAGCTTCCTTTCAATGTCAACTGTTAATCGAAAAATACTTTTTTGGCACTGGCCTATCGTCATTTTATTGGCGCTTGCCGTTGGCATGGGTATGGTGATGCTGATCCAGATGTCATGGATCGCTGTCATGCTTTTCGTGTCTTCTTTGATCTTTTTGTTTGGCATGATGCTCATCAGCGACCTGAAAAGGTTTTTTCTGGGATTTCTGGTGATGACGATTCCCCTGAGTGTGGATATAAACTTTATCCATGTTTTCGAGAATCAGGCTGGCGCTGCCACAATGGGTATTGCTTTGCGAGATATATTTGTTTTGTTGCTCTTGGGCTGGTGGATTCTCGACAGTCATCGCCGCAAAGGACGTATTTTTCGGTTCACCGCCCGTCTCACCGTGCCCGCTATATTGTACTTTGAAGCTTGTTTGATCACACTTTTGTGGGCTCCAAGACTCGATCTCGCTTCTTTTGAATTGGTACAAATGCTCAAAGTGCTCATACTCTATTTTGTGGTTATGAACCAAATAGAAGACAAATCGGATGTCAATTTGCTCGTGTGGTGTTTGGTGGGGGCTGTAGCCTTTCAATCCTTTTTGGCCATCTTACAATTGACGGCTGGCAGACCTCTGGGATTAGAATTCTTTGGAGAGATGCAGGTGGACATGGAGACTGGAGATCAATTGAGCCGCGTCGGGGGAACTCTGGGTCATCCCAATCGTCTTGCCATGTTTTTGGAGCTTTTATTGCCTCTTTGCTTTGCTGCTTTCCTGGTGGATAAACGACCCAGATGGCGGATGGCGGCCATAGTGATTTTCGCCGTTGGACTGGCTGCCATGATTATGACTGGCTCACGTGGAGGCTGGATTGCAACCCTCGGTGGCATGGGTTTGTTATTCTATTTTTTGATTAAACGCGATCACATGAAGCTCGTTTCTGTTTTGAAACTCGTTTTTCTTTTATTTTTCATTCTGGTGATTGTATTCACCATTTTTTCAGGTCAAATTATCGAGCGAATCACCGGTGAAGACCACGGCTCTGCTCTCAGCAGAATTCCCATGTTTCAAATCGCCATCGAAATTATCAAAGATCACCCTTTTGGAGGCCTGGGAATTAATAATTATCAGGAAATAATGCGGGAATACAATAACACGTATTTGGGACGACTGTTTTCCACCATCCCCAGGCCTGTTCATAACATGTATCTGCTGATCACAGGAGAAACCGGATTTTTGGGTTTTGCAATGTTTTTATGGATGTTGGTGGCCCTGATTAGAATTTTATTACAAATCACTCGTTCAGCTGATCCATATTATTCTATTATTTCTATCGCTTTGTTGAGTGGCTTGGCCGGATATCTCGCACATGGTCTTGTCGACAAGCATCCTCCGGGGAGTTCACCCCTGTTTTATCTTTTGATGGCGCTTGCAGCGAGTGCATATTCTTTATCCACGAATAAGGAGGTTACTTTTGACAAGGGATAATCAATAAATGTTCAAACAGATGTTTTGGAAGATCGGGCAGGTGACATTACTTTTGAGCCTGACCATGTTATTTGCCGCCTTTTCTTCCATTCTTTTGGGGCGGATTCTCAGTCCGGCTGATTTTGGCCAGTTTGGGTTAGCAAGGACGTTGATATTGTTCATTCCGACCATTGCGGTCTGGGGACAGGATATTTCGATTGCGCGGTATTTCAGCCGTTCGGCATTGCCTTTATACGCCTGGAAAAGAACTTGCAATTTTATTTTACTGGTGTTTTTCATCCTTGCTTCGATTGGTGTGCTGATTAGTTCATTTATCTATGATTTACCTGCATGGATGATTCTTTCTATTTGGATTGGTGTTCTCTGCTATGGCTTGAATATTCTCCTTTCCAGCATTTTTCGAAGTCAGGGAAATTACAAATCCGCGGTGATTTTGTTGTCCGGTTTCCGGGGCCTCTATTTTGTTTTGCTCGTGCCCATTTTTTTTGTCGGTCATTTGTCTGTGCAATCAGCCGTTATCGCATATGCTACAATCATATTTGTAAATGCTGCAATCGGATGGCGATCCACTATAAATGTTTTTCCCGAGGGTGAACAAATTGTGCCCATGGAGATGCATTTGGCCGGACTTGTATTTATGGGTATCAGCATTTCTGTCAATGTTATGGCATCCCTGGATTCTCTGGTTATCTCCAAAGTTTTGGGTTTTGAGACCCTTGGTTTATACGTCGCGACACTCGTGCCTGTGCAGGTTTTTAATATCATAGGCAGAGCAGCAAAATATGTCTGGGTGCCGGAATTCAGCCGAAATCGTTCCTTGAAATGGCAAAAACTCAATCTTTTTTCTCTGCTTCCGGTAATCCTGGTTGCCACATTTTTTTATTTTGCTGCAGAATGGATTCTGGAGCTTTTATACCATGAGAAATATCTGCATGGC